>NZ_JBHVVI010000026.1:0-80562 GCF_042883685.1 Kitasatospora sp. NPDC058190 | reverse complement strand
GCCAGCAGCGCCGGCAGCACACCCATCGTGCCGTCCGTCGACGCCATACCACCGATCACCAGGTCGAACCCGGTCTTCTCCAGCGCCTTCGCCAGGACCGCCGACGTCCCGATCACGTCCGAACCGTGGATGTCGTCGTCGTTCACGTGCACGGCCTTGTCCGCACCCATCGACAGCGCCTTGCGCAGCGCGTCCTTCGCGTCGTCCGGACCCACCGTCAGCACCGTCACCTCGGCGCCCTCGTTCGCCTCCGCGATGCGCAGCGCCTGCTCGACGCCGTACTCGTCCAGCTCCGACAGGAGGCCGTCCACGCCCTCCCGGTCGGTGGTGTGGTCGTCCGCGAAACGACGGTCACCCGTCGCGTCCGGCACGTACTTCACACAGACGACGATCCTCAAGCTCATGAGCGGTATCTCCTGTCACGGGTGCACGGATGCACTGGATCCATGGCCTCAGGTCATGCCGAGGGTACTGAGTGCCAAGTCCGGCCCGGCCGCGGCCCGCGCGCCGCAAGCGCCACCTGGACCGGCATGCCGTGTCGGCTCTCTTCGACTGGCGTCAGAGGCTCCACGGAGAGCTTACGGCACTCAGTACCCCTGGTAAAGGCACTCAGTACCCTTCCCGGTGACCGGGGGCCCTGGTGCCCTCCGCGGGCGTCGCCGCCGGTCCGCCGAGGGCCACGGCCGCCTCTCCGGTGTAGACGCTGAAGGTCAGCGACTCCTGGAGGTAGAGCCGGACGGAGTCGGCATCGTGCGAGAGGTAGCCGACGGACACGTCCTGGCCGAGGAAGAGTTCGAAGTCGCCGCCCCGGGTGGAGAGCAGGAAGGCGCCCTCGATGGCGGGGGCCCAGATGATGTCGCCGTCCAGCAGGCGGGCGAGGTGGTTGTGGACGGGGTAGCCGTGGTCGCTGGTCTCGTTGACGGCGGTGAAGGCGGCGGCCCCGAGCAGGAGCGAGTACGGCCCGCCGACGCCGGCCAGGCGCAGCGCGGTGAGGGCGCGGCTGACGGCCTCGGGGTACTCGCGGACGTCGTCGGGGAGCTGGACCGGCGGGTTGCTCGAGCCGGCCCGGATGCCCTCGATGGCGGCGGCGCGGTAGCCCTCGAAGACGGCGCGGTCCTCGGCGAGGGCGAGGGTGCGGGCGGCGTCCTTGACCGGCTGCCAGTCGGAGTCCCGGGAGCCGCGTTCGACGTCGTCCACCGCCGCGCGGGCGACGGTGAAGGGGACGCGCAGCTCGACCACCGGACGGCTGGCGCGGGCGTGCGCCCGGACGCCCTCGAGGGGCGGTTCGATGCCGGTCAGGTGGCCGGTGCCGACGGCGGCGAGGGTGGCGCCCTCGGGGCCGCGCAGGTCGACCACCCGGCGGGCGGCGATGTGCAGCTTGAAGGTCTGACGGGCCTCCTCCTCGATCTCCTCCCACGCGGCGGCGGAGATCGGGGCGAGGTCCCGGTGGAGGTTGTTCATGCGCGGGGTCCTCTTCAGCGGGTCTGTTTGAGGCTGCCGATGCCGAGCGAGCCGTCCGCGGGCGCGGGGCCCACGGCGGGCGCGGACGCGGAAACGGCGGCGGGCGCGGACGCGGGCGGTGGGGAGTCCAGGAAGTCGGCGGTCGGGACGAAGAACAGCGTGCCGGTGGCCGCGGTGGAGAAGTCGAGCAGCCGGTCGGTGGTGCCCGGCGGGTTGCCGATGAACATGTTGCGGAGCATCTCCTCGGTCACCCCGGGGTCGCGCGCGTAGCCGATGAAGTAGGTGCCGAACTCGCCGCCCCTCCTGGCCGATCCGGAGGGGCCGAAGGAGCCGAAGGGCATGTTGAAGCGGACGATCTTCCGCTCCTGGCCGTCCGGGCCGGTGATCACGGTGAGCGCCACGTGCGAGTCGGCGGGCTTGACGTCGTCGGCCAGCTCGATGTCGGTGAGCTTGGTGCGGCCGACCGCCCCCTCCTGCTCCTCGACGCTCAGTGCGTTCCACTTGTCCAGGTCGTGCAGGTACTTCTGGACGATGACGTAGCTGCCGCCTGCGAAGCCGGGGTCCTCCTCGCCCACCACGGCGGCGGTCTCGGCCGCTCGGCCCTCGGGGTTCTCGGTGCCGTCCACGAAGCCGAGCAGGTCCCGGTCCTCGAAGTACCGGAAGCCCTGGACGGAGTCGACCACGGTGGCCGCCCCGGCGAGGCGGGTGGTGAGCCGGCCCGCCAGCTCGAAGCAGAGGTCCATCCGCTCGGCCCGCAGGTGCAGCAGCAGGTCGCCCGGGGTGGCCGGGGCGCGGTGGCGGGCACCGGCCACCTCCTGGAAGGGGTGGAGGTCGGCCGGCCGGGGGCCGTCGAAGAGGCGGTCCCAGAGCTCGGAGCCGATGCCGGTGACGCAGGTGAGGCCGCCCTCGGGGGCCCGGAAGCCGACCGCCCGGCGCAGTCCGGCGAGGTCGGGCAGCAGTTCCCGGACGGCGTCCTCGCCGCCGGGTTCGACGGTGAGGACCAGGAAGACGGCCGCGCCGGTCAGCGGGGAGAGCACGGCTTGCGGTTCGGACTGCATGGCTGCGCTCCTTGTCACCCACCGGTTGTCACGCACCGGGCTCACGACGGGCGCCCCCGCAAGGGTGGGTGCAGAGCATGACGGATCAGCGCCAATCTGATCATGCCAACGATTACATCGCACAGAGGACAATTCGGCGCGGTCGACACGTAGCCGAACGGCCCGGCCGGGCAGGCCTGACGGCCCCGCCGGACGATGGTCCGACGGGGCCGTCAGAGTGATTCACCCCTGCTCCGGGCGAAGACGGGCGCTAGGGCCGCAGCGCCGCCAGCTGCTCGGCGAAGGGCACCACCTGCTCGGGCAGCGAGGCCGTCGACCGTTGGCGCCGCGCCGCCGGACCGCGGCCGGCCAGCAGGGCCGCCAGCTCGCCCGCCGCGCGGTCGATCCGGCCCGGCAGGTCGTCGGTGAGCGCGTCGCCCGCCCCGCCCCAGTCGTCGGTGGCCGCGTAGACGGCGGTCGGCAGTACCACCGCGCGCAGGTAGCTGAACAGCGGCCGGACGGCGTGCTCCAGGGCGAGTGAGTGCCGGGGCGTACCGCCGGTGGCGGCGATCAGCACCGGCTTGCCGGTCAGCGCGTCCTGGTCGACCACGTCGAAGAAGGACTTGAACAGGCCGCTGTAGGAGGCGGTGAAGATCGGCGTCACCGCGATCACCGCGTCCGCCTCCGTCACCGCCTCGATCGCCTCGCGCAGCGCGGCGGCCGGGAAGCCGGTGACGAGATTGTTGGCGATGTCCACGGCGAGGTCCCGCAGTTCGACCACGACGACCTCCACCTCCCGCCCGTCCAGGGCGAGTTGCCGCACCGTCGACTCGGCGAGCCGGTCCGCCAGCAGGCGCGTCGAGGACGGCTTGCTCAGCCCGGCGCTCACCACCGCCAGCTTGAACACGGTCACTTGGCCACCTCCACGGCCTTCTCGTCGTTCGTACGGGCGTCGCGGGCCGCGACCAGCGCGGCGTGGGTCGGCCCGTCCGGCACATCGGCCGGGCGGCCCTTGGCGAACTCCTCGCGCAGCACCGGCACGACCTCCTCACCGAGCAGGTCCAGCTGCTCCAGCACGGTCTTCAGCGGCAGGCCGGCGTGGTCCATCAGGAACAGCTGGCGCTGGTAGTCGCCGAAGCTCTCGCGGAAGGTCAGCGTCTTCTCGATGACCTCCTGCGGGCTGCCCACGGTCAGCGGGGTCTGCTCGGTGAACTCCTCCAGCGAGGGCCCGTGTCCGTACACCGGCGCGTTGTCGAAGTACGGGCGGAACTCGCGCACCGCGTCCTGGGAGTTCCTCCGCATGAACACCTGCCCGCCGAGGCCGACGATCGCCTGCTCGGGCGTGCCGTGGCCGTAGTGGGCGTAGCGCTCGCGGTAGAGGTCGATCAGCTTCCGGAAGTGCTCCTTGGGCCAGAAGATGTTGTTCGCGAAGAAGCCGTCCCCGTAGTAGGCGGCCTGCTCGGCGATCTCCGGGCTGCGGATCGAGCCGTGCCAGACGAACGGCGGGACGTCATCCAACGGGCGCGGGGTGGAGGTGAAGCCCTGCAGCGGGGTGCGGAAGCGGCCCTGCCAGTCCACCACCTCTTCGCGCCACAACTGGTGCAGCAGCGCGTAGTTCTCGACCGCGAGCGGGATGCCCTGGCGGATGTCCTTGCCGAACCACGGGTAGACCGGACCGGTGTTGCCGCGGCCCATCATCAGGTCCACCCGGCCCTCGGCGAGGTGCTGGAGCATCGCGAAGTCCTCGGCGATCTTCACCGGGTCGTTGGTGGTGATCAGCGTGGTCGAGGTGGAGAGGATGATGCGGTCGGTCTGCGCGGCGATGTAGCCGAGCATGGTCGTCGGCGAGGACGGGACGAACGGCGGGTTGTGGTGCTCGCCGGTCGCGAAGACGTCCAGGCCGACCTCCTCGGCCTTGCGCGCGATGGCCACCATCGCCTTGATCCGCTCGTGCTCGCTCGGGGTGCGGCCGGTGGTCGGATCGGGGGTGACGTCGCCGACGGTGAAGATTCCGAACTGCATGCCGCTCACCACTCCAGACGGTTCCAGGTAGGTCGTTCAACTTTCAACCATCCTAGCATCCCGCCGGGGGGCGTTATTCCCGCCGACAAGCGAAGACGGGACGGCGACAATGGGAGGAGGGCTCCGGAAGGGCGGCGAATCGATGGCGCCGTACATCGCGGTGAGCGCGCTGAGCCACGAGGGCTTGGTGCGGGAGCACAACGAGGACAGCCTCACGGTCGGGCCGTGGACGCTCTGCGCCACCGTGACCACCAACCCGCAGACCCTGCTCTTCCCGCTCGGCCCGCCTTGCGTGGTCGCGGTGGCCGACGGTCTGGGCGGCCACCCCGGCGGCGAGGTGGCCAGCGCCCTGGTCGCCCGCCGGCTCGCCACCACGGGGGGCGCGCTGGACGGCGAGGAGGCCGTCCGGGAGGAGCTGCAGGAGTGCAACCGGGCGGTGTACGCGGCCGCGGCCGGGGATCCGGAGCTGGCCGCGATGGGCACCACCATCGCCGGACTGGTGCTGCTGCCCGAGCAGGCGGTGGCCTTCAACGTCGGCGACAGCCGGGTCTACCGGGTCACCGGGGACGGGCTGCGCCGGGTCAGCGTCGACGACAGTCCGCCGCTGCCGCCCGGCCGGCGCACCACTTCGGTCGTCACCCAGACCCTGGGCGGCTCGTTGGGGCTCACCTTCGTCGAACCGCACGTCCGCGCCGCGCCGCTGACCGCCGGCGACCGCTACCTGGTGTGCAGCGACGGACTGACCGACCCGGTGCCCGAGGAGGAGCTGGCCGAACTGCTCGCCCGGTCGTACGAAGGGTCCGAACGGGCCGACGGCCGGGCCGCGTTCGAGTTGTGGAAGGCCGCGATCGAGGCGGGCGGACCGGACAACATCACCCTGGCACTGGTGCGGATCGGGGAGTGAGGCGGCAGGCGTGCCGGCCCAGAAGTCGCGGCAGGCGTGCGGAAAACGCGCGGAGGCCGTGGTGACGATCGGCCACCACGGCCTCGGGACACGCCGGTTGGGCTGTCGGGGCTACTTGCGGAGCAGCAGGATCGCCCCGGCGGTGGCCAGGCCGACCAGCACGGCGGCCACACCGTACGCCAGGCGGTGCGCCTTCAGCACCGGCAGGAAGCGGTCCGCGGCGTAGCGGCCCGGGCCGGTCAGCGCGAGGGCGGCGGCGCCCGCGGTCAGCAGCAGCTCGTACTCGTTGCCCTTCGGTGCGAAGAAGCCGCCGCCCCAGGTGACGGCGATCGCGTTGACCATCGTGCCGACGATCGCGGCGCCCGCCAGCGGGGTCAACAGGCCGACGGCGAGGCCGAGTCCGCCCAGGATCTCGGTGAGGCCGGCGACCACGGCCATGGTGTTGCCCGCCGGGTAGCCGCTCATGGTGAAGAACTGACCGGTGCCGTCGATGCCGCCCCCGCCGAACCAGCCGAACAGCTTCTGGCTGCCGTGCGCGGCCATGGTGAGGCCGAGCACCAGGCGCAGGAGCAGGAGCCCGGCGTCATAGGCGTGCGGGGAGGTGGTCGCGGGCCCGGAGGAGTCCCGGGCGGTGCGGACGGTGGGGGTGGTGGCGGCGGTCGTGCTCGGGCTGCTGCTCGGCATGCGCGTCTCCATCGATCGGGGTCGGTCGTCGGGGTGTGGTGATGCGGCCGGGCGGAGTGTGGTGGGCCCGCCTGTTGTTCAAATTTGAACCGGCCGTTCCTCGACCGTACCTTGGAGTTCGAATTTGAACAACTGACGACCCGTGAGCGAGGTGCGGGCCCCGCCCGGCCCGGGGCAGGGTGGAGGCATGGCTCAACGCAGGCGACACCGGCGGGCCGCCGAGGCCGGCACGCCCTACCCCGAGGCGCTGGCCGCCTTCGACGAGCGGGTCCGACTGGTCACACCCGGCCAGTGGGACTCCCCCACCCCGTGCGCCGACTGGTCGGTCCGCGACCTGGTCAACCACCTCACCGGCGAGCAGCTCTGGGTGCCCGAGCTGCTGATGGGCGCCACCATCGCCGAGGTCGGCAGCCGCTTCGACGGCGACGTGCTCGGCCCGGACCCGGTCGCCGCCTGGACGGCCGCCGCCGAGGCCGCCCGGCACGCCTGGGAGGTCCCGGGCGCCACCGAGCTCACCGTCCACCTGTCCTTCGCGGACGTCTCCGGGCAGTACTACCTGGACCAGCTCACCACCGACCTGGTGGTGCACACCTGGGACCTCGCCGAGGGCATCGGGACCCGCACCCGGCTCCCGGCGGAGCTGGTGGACTTCGCGCTCGGCGAGATCATCGGCTACGGGGACCTCTCCGGCAGCGGGCTGTTCGACGCGCCGCTGCCCGTCGCCGAGGACGCGGGCCCGCAGGCCCGGCTGCTGGCCCTCACCGGGCGGCGGGACGGAGGCTGAACCTGGTAAATCCGGGCGCGCCGGATACTGGAGAGTACGGGGGTACGTCCTGATCCCGTACGAGAGGCGGGCGCGCCATGAGCCGCAGGCCGGACATCCTCGGCGAGTTCACCGCCGACCACAAGGCGGTCACCGAGCTGCTCGACCGGGTCGAAGCCTCCCCGACCGGTTCCGCCGAGCGCGCTGAGCTGGTCACCCGGCTGACCGACCTGTTGTTCACCCACTGCGCCGCCGAGGAGGAGCACCTCTTCCCGGTCGTCCAGCACGACGTGCCGGACGGCGGAGCCCTGGTGTTCAGCAGCATCCACGACCACCTCGCGATCGGGCAGTACCTCGCCGACCTGCAGGGGCTCGGCCCGGCCGACCCGGCCTTCGACGCGCTACTGGGCGGGCTGGCCGACACCGTCCGGCGGCACCTGAGCGGCGAGGAGAAGCTGCTCTTCCCGGCCGCCCGCAAGGCCCTGCCCGCCGCGGCCCGGGCGGCGCTGGGCGAACAGCTGCGGGCGGAGCGCGCGGAGCTCAGCTCGTCGGGCTGATCGGCCCGGACGGAACGATCAACTCGTCCGGCCGATCAACGCGTCCAGCCGATCAACCCTTCGGGCTGATCAGCGCGAACCGGGCGCCCTCGCGGTCCTGCAGCCGGGCCACCCGGCCGTACGGGGAGTCGAAGGCCGGACCGATCGCCGAACCACCCAGCTCAAGCGCCCGGGCCAGCGCCCGGTCGGTGTCCGCGACGGCGAAGGAGACCTCCCAGTGCGGCGGCATGCCCGCCGGGCCGCCCGCCTGCTCCTTGGCCAGCGCCGCGACGCTGTGCCCCTCGGCGCGCAGCACCACCCGGTCGTGCTCCCAGCGGACCTCGAAGTGCTCCGGGTCACGGCCGTCCCAGCGGAACACCTGGCCGTAGAACAGCGCCGCCGCGAACGGGTCCGGGGTGCGCAGCTCGATCCAGACCGGCGCGCCCGGAAGGTCCAGCTTCCGGGCGCGGCCCAGCGGGCCCTCCCAGATGCCGAACACCGCCCCGGCCGGGTCCGCCGCGAAGGCCACCCTCCCTTCGTCGAAGGCCAGCGGGCCGACGGCCAGCGTCGCGCCGCGCTCGCGCACCGCGTCGGCGGCGGCGTCGGCGCTCTCCGTCCCGAAGTAGCTGGTCCAGGCGAGCGGCACCGCCCCGAGACCGGCGACCCCCAGCCCGGCCACCGCCTCCCCGCCGGTCACCGCGTGCAGGTACGGGCCGAAGCGCTCCGGCTCGGGCTCGAACTCCCAGCCGAGCAGCGGCCCGTAGAACTCCTTGGCGCCCTCCAGGTCCCGGGCCATCAGGCTCACCCAGCACGGAACGGCCGCCACGCAGCGCACCCTGGCGGTCGTCTCACCGCTGCCCATCGCGAACCTCCTCGCCCACCCGGCCGCCGGGCCCCTCCCGACTCCCACGACCCACCGGCCGCCCGGGACGCCCACAGCCTAGGCCGACGGGCGTACCACGCCGGTGAAGGCATGGCCGGGCTCAGCGCACCCAGTTCTTGAGCGGCTCGGTGTCCAGGGAGATGCCGACCGGGTCGGGGAGGTGGACGGTCTTGCCGAACGGGAGGATCTGGATGGTCTCGTACCGAACGCCGTCGGGCCGGCTGTGGACGATGACCTCGGCGGAGTCCCGGTCGATCAGCAGGTAGACCGGGATGCCGGTCTCGGCGTAGGCGCGGGGCTTCTCGACGCGGTCACGGCGGTCAGTGTCAGAGTCGAACGAGGTGACCTCCGCAACCATGAGTACCTGTTCGGGCGCGGCCCAGTCACCTTGGCCCACAAAGGCATCTGCGTCAGCCAGTGTGCCGTCCGGGCGGGCGAATCCACCCCGATAGCCCTGCACCTTGAGTCCTTGATCGTGCAGGTAGAGCTCCGGCCGGGCCTGGATGCAGATCCGAAGGAGCCACTGGATGATGCGGCCGTGGTCACCGTCCGGCACGGGCTTGACCCCCAGCTTCCCGTTGATGAACTCCGGCCGGATGCCTTCAGCGGTCGCGGCCAGATGGCGAGCGAATTCCTCGAACTCCTCGGGCAGCATCTGCGGGCGGTCGGAGATCGCAGTCACGGGCTTTGCTCCTTCGCCTAGACACCCGCCGGACCAACGAGCACACCGGCGAGTGGTTACGGGGCGTCTGGCTTCTGACGATAGCCGACCCCGCAGGCCCACTTCCGATGTGACGCAGGCCACATCGGGCCGGGAAATAGCGGGGACAGATTCCCCGTTTCGAAGTACGTTGGCTTAAGCGGGGAGAGTTTCCCCGGTATCCTGGAGGAGCAGTCGCCATGACCACCGTCGTCGCCGAGTCGGCCCCTGCCGCGGGGAGTGTGCGTGCGCCGAAGTTGCGCGCGGACGCGAGCCGGAACCGGGAGCGGATCGTGCTGGCGGCCCGGGACGCGTTCGTCGAGCACGGTGCCGATGTACCGTTGGACGAGATCGCGAAGCGGGCGGGGGTCGGCAATGCCACGCTGTACCGGAACTTCCCGGACCGGGTGGCACTGATCCGCGAGGTGGCGCTGCTCGTCAAGAACCGCATCCTGACCCTCGCCGAGACGGCGACGGCCGAGGCGGATGCGGGCGAGGGCGGCGGTCCGTTCGACGCTCTGCAGCGGTTCGCGCACGCGACCGTGGCGGAGAAGGTCGGCGGGCTCTGCGCCGTCTTCACCAGCACCATCGACCCCTACGACCCTGAGCTGACCGAGATCCGGGAGCGCCTGCGGACCGCCGTGAGCGGACTGATGGAGCGCGCCCGGGCCGCGGGCGAACTGCGGTCCGACGTGGACCACGGGGACCTGTTCATCGCGATGAGCCAGCTCACCCGGCCGCTGCCGGGCACCTCCTGCGGACTGCTCGACGAGTTCGTCCACCGGCACCTGCAGCTGTTCCTGGACGGCCTGCGCGCGCCCGCGCGTTCGGTCCTGCCCGGCCGACCCGCGACCTTCGAGGACTTCCGACCCCAGGGCTGACCCACCACCTGGACCCACACCACTGATCCGACCTCCCAGCACCCTGCCGCCGCGCCGCTGACCGGCGCCGGTTCCGGACGCCCTCGCGCGCCCGCACCCCGCACCTGAACCCTTACGGCAACCATCCGCTCCCGTACGGCAGTTGACCGTTCTCGCACGCCACGCACCGTGAAGTGAGTACCCCCATGCCTGAAACCGACGCCCGCCCGGCGACGCTGCCCGATCCCCGGCGCTGGAAGGCGCTGATCTTCATCGGCCTCGCCCAGCTGATGGTCGTCCTCGACGCCACCATCGTGAACATCGCCCTGCCCTCCGCCCAGAAGGACCTGGGCATCTCCGACGGCAACCGCCAGTGGGTGATCACCGCCTACGCGCTGGCCTTCGGCGGCCTGCTGCTGTTCGGCGGCCGGATCGCGGACCTCTGGGGCCGCAAGCGGACCTTCGTGGTCGGCCTGACCGGCTTCGCCCTCGCCTCCGCGCTCGGCGGCGCCGCGGCCAACACCGCGATGCTGCTCGGCGCCCGCGCCCTGCAGGGCGTGTTCGGCGCGCTGCTCGCGCCGGCCGCGCTGTCGCTGCTCGCGGTGACCTTCACCGAGGCCAAGGAGCGCGCGAAGGCCTTCGGCATCTACGGCGCGATCGCCGGTGGCGGTGGCGCCATCGGCCTGATCCTCGGCGGCCTGCTGACCGAGTACATGAACTGGCGCTGGACCTTCTTCGTCAACATCCCGTTCGCCATCGTGGCCGCCACCGGCGCCGTCATGGTGATCCGCGAGCCCGCCGAGGGCCGCAACCGCAACAAGCTGGACATCCCCGGCGTGGTGCTGGTGACCACCGGCCTGGTCTCGCTGGTCTACGGCTTCACCCGCGCCGAGTCCAGCGGCTGGACGGCCGGCAGCACCCTGGCGCTGTTCGCCGCGGCCGTCGTGCTGCTGACCGCCTTCGTCCTGGTGGAGCGCGGCGTCAAGGCCCCGCTGCTGCCGCTGCGCGTGGTGCTCGACCGCAACCGCGGCGGGGTGTACATGTCGCTGGGCATGGCCGTGATCGGCATGTTCGGTCTGTTCCTCTTCCTCACCTACTACCTGCAGATCGTGCGCGGCTACAGCCCGGTGCTGACCGGCGTCGCCTTCCTGCCGATGGTGGCGGGCATGATCACCGGCTCGACCCAGATCGGCGCCCGGCTGATGACCCGGGTCCCGGCGCGCTACCTGATGGCGCCCGGCTTCCTGACCGCCTCGGCCGGCATGTTCCTGCTGACCCACATCGGCCTGGACACCTCGTACCCGGCGCTGATCCTGCCCGGCCTGGTCCTGATGGGCCTCGGCATGGGCACCGCGTTCATGCCGGCCATGAGCCTCGCGACGCACGGCGTCCAGCCGCGCGACGCGGGCGTGGCCTCGGCGATGGTCAACACCTCGCAGCAGGTCGGCGGAGCCATCGGCACCGCGCTGCTGAACACCATCGCGGCCAGCGCCACCACCAGCTGGCTGGCCTCGCATCACACCGCCGCGGCCCTCACCTCCCCGGAGGCCGCCAAGGCGCTGCAGTTCGGCGGCATGGTGCACGGGTTCACGACCGCGATCTGGGTTTCCTTCGGGATCCTGGTGGCGGCCGCCGCGGTCGCCTTCACCTTCATCAACGCCGGTCGGCCCGGCGCCGCGGGTGCGGGCGCCGGGGCGGGCTCGGGCTCGGTGAAGAACGACGAGGTGCCGGTGCTGGTGCACTGACCCTCTCGGGGTACCGCCCGTCATCCGGGCGACTCGGGTGCGTACGCGGCCCGTCCGGTGTCCTCCACGGCACCGGGCGGGCCGCTCGCATGTCCCGGGCCCGCGCGTTCGACGTCGACGGCGCGACGGCGGCCGACGGGGAGCCGGGGAGCCGGGGAGCCACCCCCCACTGGAAGTGGGGAGCTCTCCCCGATTATGGTGACCCCAGCGCGAATCGGGGAACTATCCCCGTTTCCTTTGGACTGAGGTGCGTGCACATGACCCGGAATCAGAACCCAGGGCGGGGGCAGCGGGCCGCCGACTGGGCGGACGGTCGGCTGGGGATCTACTCCCTGGCCAGGGCCAACCTGCGGAAGATCTTCCCGGACCACTGGTCCTTCATGCTGGGCGAGATCTGCCTCTACACCTTCCTGATCATCATTCTGACCGGCGTCTGGCTGACCCTGTTCTTCAAGCCGAGCATGGGCGAGGTGATCTACGACGGCTCGTACGTCCCGCTCAAGGGCATCTCGATGTCGGAGGCCTACGCCTCCACCGTGAACATCAGCTTCGAGGTGCGCGGCGGGCTGCTGATCCGTCAGATCCACCACTGGGCGGCGATCGTCTTCGTCGCGGCCATGTTCGTGCACATGATGCGGGTGTTCTTCACCGGCGCGTTCCGCAAGCCGCGCGAGATCAACTGGGTGTTCGGCTTCCTGCTGCTGTTCCTCGGCATGCTGGACGGCTTCTTCGGCTACTCACTCCCGGACGACCTGCTCTCCGGCACCGGCATCCGGTTCATCGAGGGCGTGCTGCTGGCCGTTCCGCTGGTCGGCACGTACATCCAGATGTTCCTGTTCGGCGGGGAGTTCCCCGGCCACGACATCGTGCCGCGGTTCTTCACCATCCACGTGCTGCTGATCCCGGGCATCATGCTCGGCCTGCTGGTGGCGCACCTGATCCTGGTCTTCCACCACAAGCACACCCAGTGGGCGGGCCCGGGCAGGACCGAGAAGAACGTGGTCGGGATGCCGCTGATGCCGGTCTACACGGCCAAGGCCGGCGGGTTCTTCTTCCTGGTGTTCGGGATCGTCGCGCTGATGTCGACGGTCGCCACGATCAACCCGATCTGGGCCTACGGCCCGTACCGGCCGGACCAGGTCTCCACCGACGCCCAGCCGGACTGGTACATGGGCTTCGCCGAGGGCCTGATCCGGGTGATGCCCGGCTGGGAGATCGGGCTGTGGGGGCACACCCTCAACCTGGGGGTACTGATCCCCTTCACGATGTTCCCGCTGATCCTCGGCGCGATCGCGGTCTACCCGTTCATCGAGGGCTGGGTGACGAACGACGGGCGGGAGCACCACCTGCTCGACCGGCCCCGCAACGCGCCCGTGCGCACCGCGCTCGGCGCGGCCTGGATCAGCGTCTACCTGGTGATGCTCGCGGGCGGCGGCAACGACCTGATCGCCACCCACCTGCACCTGTCACTCAACGCGATCACCTACGCGGTGCGGATCGGCTTCTTCGTCGTCCCGGTGGCCGTGTTCGTGATCACCAAGCGCTGGTGCCTCGGCCTGCAGCGGCGGGACCGGGACAAGGTGCTGCACGGGCGGGAGACCGGTGTGATCAAACGGCTGCCGCACGGCGAGTTCACCGAGCTGCACGCCGGGCTCGCACCCGCCGAACTGCACCGGCTCACGGCGCACGAGCAGCCCCACCCCCTCGAACTGCCGCCCGCGGTGGACGAGAATGGAGTCGCCCACCCGGCGGGTGCGCTCACCCGCACCCGTGCCAGGCTGTCCCACGGGTTCCACGGCGAGCACGCGCGGATCCCCAAGCCCACCGCCGAGGAGTACCGCGAGATCGCCGAGGGCCACGGGCACTGACCCGCCCCCACGCCAGAGGGAGGACATCGTGCACGACCGAACCGACCAGCTCGCCGACAGCAGGTACCTCCTGCTGACCACCTTCGGTGACGACGGAACCCGGCTGGACTCGCAACTCTGGGTGGTGTCCGACGGCACCGCGCTCGGTGTCTGGACCCCCTCCCACTCCGGCGAGGCCGAGCGGATCCGGCGCCACCCCAGGGTGCTGATCGGCCCCTGCGACGCCCACGGGCGCCCCACCGGCCGGCAACTCCCGGCCCGCGCACGGCTCTGCGACCCCGAGGCGACGGCCCGCTACCGCACCTCGCTGATCAACAAGTACGGCCTGACGGCGCTGATCGCGCTGGCCCGCAGCCGGTTCCGGGTGGGGCTGGCGGGGACGGTCGGGATCCGGATCACGCTGAACGAGCTGGAGCAGCGGCTGGTCGGGCCGGAGTGGCGGCCGCCGGCCACGTACTGCGCCAACTGAGACGCACTGCGTCAACTGACGGCCGTCGGGGCTCCGTTGAACCCGCGGGCGGCCTCGTGCCCGCCGACTGCCGGAACCCCGGGGAACGGGGCCCGGTACTCGGCGTCACCGGCACCTGCCCGTCACCGGCACCCGCCGGGGTCAGAGCCCGTCGTCCGGCGCCCGGGCCAGGTCCCCCGGCTCACAGGCCTCCCGGCCGGTCGCCACGTGCACGACCTTGATCGTGCGCTCGGGGCCGCCGGGGACGACCCGCTGCTCGTGCCCGCAGCGCGGGCAGATCAGCGGGATGCGCGGGCGGTGCGACTCCCGTCCGGCCTGGTCCGCGCCCGGGTGCGGGGCGGTCACGTCAGCGGGTGGGTCGGGACCGGGCTGACCTGCTGGATCTCGCCGTGGGCCTTGGTGAGCAGCTGCGAGGCGAGGTCGTTGAGCGCGCGGGCGCCCGCGATCTCCTCCCCGACCCGCAGCTGTTCCGGGTCGGAGGGGTGGCGGCTGCTGTAGCCGTGGGCACGCAGTTCGGTCCCGTCGCTGAGCCGGAGCATGGCGGCCGCGCTCGTCCGGGGACCGTCCTCGCGGAACTCCATCTCGATGTGCCAACCGACCAGAGTCTGCATGGCGGATCACCTCCATCGGTTACTCCTCCAGAGTGCGCCGCACCCAACGTGAACACCAGAGCAGCCGGACCTGAGGCGAGTTGAACGCGTTCAAGTCGACGACGTAGAGTCGGCGGCGACAGCGCATTTGAACGCGTTCAAGAGGGGGTGCACCCGCTGTGGGCACGGGCACGACGGAACTGGTGGACCTACTGGTCCTGCTCGGCATGGGTGCCGTCCTACCGCTCGGCCTGGCGCTGATCGACGAACCCGGGCTGGCCCGGATCCGCCGGCTCTGGCCGCTCGCCGCCGTCCCCGGGGCGCTCTCGCTCTGGCTGCCGCGCGGCGCCCTCGCCACCGGGCCGGCGGTCGTCTACGCGCTCGGCACCCTGGCCGTCGCCCTGCACGCGCCGCTGCGGCTGGCCCGGACCCGTTCGCTCGCCCCCGCCGAGGTCGCGGTGCTCACCGCGCTCGCCGCGCCCTCGGTGGCCGGGGTCGCGCTGGTCGCCGAGCGCTCCGGCTACCCGCTGTTCGGCTTCGAGCCGCACATCCTGGCGCTGACCGTCCCGCACTTCCACTACGCCGGATTCACCGCCGCGCTGGTCGCCGGGCTGGCCTGCCGGGCCGCCCACGCCTCCCGGCCGGCCCGCCGCGCGGCGCTCAGCGTCCCGGCGGGCACCCTGCTGGTCCTGGCCGGGTACTTCCTCGGCGACTGGTGGCAGTTCGCCGGAGCGGTCGTACTGACCACCGGGATGTGGCTGGTCGGCCTGGTCAGCTGGCGCGAACTGCGCCCCCGCAGCGGGGACGCGGTCACCGCCCGGCTGCTGGCCGCCTCCTCGGCCGTGCTGGCGCTGACCATGCTGCTCGCCCTCTGGTGGGCCTTCGGCCGCGCCGCCGGACTCCCCCACCCCACCCTGACCTGGATGGCCGCCACCCACGGCCTCGGCAACGCGCTCGGCTTCGCCCTCTGCGCGCTCCTCGCCTGGCGCCGGATCAACGCCACGGAGATCTCCCGATGAACGACTACAGCTACCCGGAGCAGGGTGCCAGCCGCACCGGCGAGCTGCCCGCCGGGTACCGCCACCTGCGCCACCGGGCGCTGATCGGCCACGGGCACGCCGCACTGGAGGTCGCCGGGGCCGCCCTGCTCGGCTGGCGGATGCACCGGCTCGCGGGCATCCGGATCGACGCGGAGGCCGAGGAGGCGGCGGCGGGCGTCGCCGTGCGCTGTGCGATCGGTGTCGGCCCGCTGCGGGCGGGCGCGCCGAACCGGGTGCTGGCCGCCGTCACCGGCCCGGACCGGTACGGCTTCACCTACGGGACCAGGCCCGGGCACCTGGGCCGGGGCGAGGAGACCTTCCTGGTCGAGCTGGCGCCGGACGGGGCGGTCTGGTTCAGCGTCACCGCGTTCAGCCGGCCGGTCGCCTGGTGGGCCCGGCTGGCCGGACCGCTGTTCCCGCTCCTCCAGCGCGCCTTCGCCCGGCGCTGCGGGCGGGTGCTGGCCGCGATCGCGGCGGACGCGGCGTAAATCGGCTGGTCCGGCCCTCAGACCGTCCGGCATCATCGCCGGGTGAAATCGATGCAGCCAGTCCTGGAGATCCACGCCGCCGACGACTTCGCGCTCTGGCCCACGACGATGCACCGGTCGTACGGATTCATGCTGCTGGGCGGGAAGTTGACGCCGGAGGAGGTCGGTACGGCGGTGTGGCAGCTCGCCGAGCGCAACGAGGCGGACCTCGAGGAGGGCGAGGACCCCGGTGCGGGTCCGGCAGGCCCGCTGGACGCCTTCCTGCACGGGCTGCTCTCCTCGGAGCAGCTGTGCTCCCCCGGCGGTTTCCGGGTGACCGACACCGCCACCGGGGCGGTCTTCGAACCGGGTTGCTGCATCTGCCTGGAGGACTGGCGCGAGTGGCTGGACGTGGCCGACGGCTCGGGTCAGCACTGGTTCGGTCACGACCCGGACGCGCGGGCCGAATGCACCGACGGCCTGGTCCGGTTGACGGTGGACGCCAACGTCAAGGACGGCCCGGTGATCGAACTGCCGGTGGACGAACTGCGCCGGCTGATCGCCGGGGCCGAGCAGGACCTGCGCGACTTCGTCCGGCTGGCGGGCGGTTGGGCCGAGCGGCAACTCCCCGAGCGCTCCGCCGTCGTCACCGCCGCGCTGGCCCGGGCCCTGGACCTGGAGAATCCGGCGTGACCAGCTTCCTCACCCACCGCGCCCTCGTCCACGACACCACCCTCCCGGTCCACCGACGCCACGTCGCCCTGCGTACCTGCCTCACCCGCTTCGCCCCCTACCGCTTCCGCGCCACCTACCACCACCTCACCCTCACCGCCCGGATGCCCCGGCTGCTGGAGGCCGACCCGGACTCGCTGGTGCGGGCGGTGGAGGAGCTGCACGAGGCGCGGCAGCTGTGGCTGGCCCGGACCGAGGAGTACGCGACGCAGCGGCGGGCGGCGAAGCGGGCCGGATCTCGACGGCCGCCCGAACCGGCGTGGTGGAACCAACACTCACGGGAGGTGCCCAACGCGGCCTGGAGCCAGGACCCCTTTCTGCACCCGCAGTTGAGCCTGCCCGACTACGTCCGGCGGCGGAACGCGCTGATGGACGGCGCCGAGCTGCCCGGCTGTCCGGCCTGCGGTGAGGAGGGGCCGGCGGTGTCGCTGTCGACCGGCCACGGCCGCGCCGCGCTGTGCCGCACGTGTGCCCGGGTCCTGTGGCCCTGCCCGTGCGGGCAGGGCCACAGCTTCGAGGCGCAGCTGCGGGTCGCCTGGAGCCGGATCTGGCAGCGCGAGCACATGACCGGCACCGGCGGACCCAACCCGTACTGGCCCACCCACCTGGGCACGGCCCGGATCGAGCAGCTGGAGTCGTACACCGTGCGCTGGGACTCGGGCGTGCTGCACTACTACCGCGACGAGGAGGGCCCCGCCACTGAGGGCCCGCCGGGCACCTGACCGACGCCGGCCGAACAGGACGGCAGGCCCTCCGGCTCAGGCATGGTGCGCGGGCACGGCGACCAGCAGGGCGCCGGTGTCCTGGACCCGTACCTCGAAGTGGTCGATGTCGCCCGGCTGGAAGGCCGCGCCGCCGGTGGTCTGCAACGTGCCCCGGTAGTCGGGCTCGTCGTAGCCGCCCGTCGGAACGCTCCAGGTGGTGACCGTCTGCTGCTCGCCGGTGTGCGAGACGGCGACCAGGCGACAGGTCAACGGGCCCTGGACGCCGCTGAGTCGCAGGCTGACCTGGCTGCCCCAGGCCTTCCCGTCCACGCCGACGGTGGCCTTGGCGCCGGTGCTCGGGTCGGTGGCGCTGAACTGCTCGGCGACGGCGACCACGGCGGGGCCGCTGTCCGCGGTGAGCACCGCGGCGGTGACGGCCGGGCCCGCCGCGACCATCGCGGTCGCGGCCAGGGCCAGCACCAGCCTCCGCACCCGGCCCCGCCGCCGGACGGTCGTGACCTCGGCGGTCAGCCGGTCCAGGAGCCGCGGGTTCGGGCTCGGGACGGGCTCGGCCGGGTCGAGCCCGGCGGCCCTGGCCGACTCGACGTACTCGGCCAGGGCCGGCTCCAGGAAGCCGAGACGGCCCACCTGCCCGGTGCACTGCGGGCAGTCGGCGAGGTGCCGTTCGAAGGCGGTGCGCTCAGCGGGCTCCAGCAGGCCGAGGACGTAAGCACCGGCGTCGACGTGCTCGGCGGCGTCGGGCACGTCGGTGTCGGGCTCGGCGGTGTCGGGCACGTCGGTGTCGGGCACGTCGGTGTCGGGGAGGCCGGGGACGCGGTCTGGTCCACCGGGGTCGGCGCCGGGGCGTTCGGTCACGATGTCACTCCCCGTTCCTCCAGCGCGAGCCTGAGCGAGCGCAGTGCGTAGAACACCCGCGACCGTACGGTGCCGGCCGGGATGCCGAGTTCGGCGGCCGCCTCCCCGGCGGTGCGGCCCTTGAGGTAGGTCTCGACGATGATCTCGCGGTGTGCGGGCGACAGGTCGCCGAGCGCGTCCGCGACGGTCATCATCCGCAGCGCCCGGTCGATCTCGTCCTCGGCGGGCAGCTGTTCCAGCGCCGCCGCGTCCACCTCGCGCGGCCGGGCGCGGGCGCTGCGGTGGTCGTCGATGACGATCCGGCGGGCGACGGTGACCAGCCAGGGACGCAGCGAGTCGGCCTGCGGGTCGAGCCGGTGGATGTTGCGCCAGGCTCGGACCAGCGTCTCCTGGACGACCTCCTCGGCGTGCTGGCGGTCCCCCGCGACCAGGTGGAGCACGAAGCCGAAGAGCGGACCGGCATGCTCGCGGTACAGGGCCCGCATCAGCTCCTCGTCCGCGGCCCCCGTACCGTGCGCGGCACTGCCGCCGGCGGGGTGCTCCTCGGTCACCACTTCTTCATCGTGGCGCACCCGGGCCTGCTGGTCGAGGGCGGCGGTCGGCATCGGTCAACGGTCCTCGGTCGGCAACCCGGGGTGGTGGGCGGCTGGTTGCCGCCGGTCGGGGTCGGCGCGAACCGGGTGCCGGCCACGCCCTGGCCCCGTGGGGGCGCTGCGCATGGGGAGCCTCCCGCCTCGGTGAACGGACCGGACATCCTTCTGTACGGTCCGTGGTGACGGCATACTCAGTCCGGAAGGGCCCCGGAATACCCCGGCGGGCATCACCGTTGTGCCCGGCAGATGGTCCGTACCGCCACCTTCGGAAGGGAAGGATTCGCGAGATGAGCAACATGGTCGAGCTGACCAAGGAGAACTTCGACGAAATCGTCCCGGGCCCGGAGGGCAAGGACTTCGTCTTCATCGACTTCTGGGCCGGATGGTGCGGGCCGTGCCGCCAGTTCGCCCCGGTGTACGAGAAGGCCGCCGAGCGCCACCCGGACCTGGTCTTCGCCAAGGTGGACACCGAGGCGCAGCAGGAGCTGGCCGCCGCGTTCGGCATCCAGTCGATCCCGACGCTGGCGATCATCCGTGAGGGCGTGCTCGTCTTCTCGCAGCCCGGCGCGCTGCCCGAGGCGGTGTTCGAGGACCTGATCGGCCAGGCCCGCACGCTGGACATGGCCGAGGTGAAGCGCAAGGTGGCGGAGGAGCAGGCGGCCGGCGGCCAGGCCTGATCCGGACGAGCCTGACGGGCCCGGGGAGCGGTGTCCCCCCGGGCCCTCGTCATGCCGGCGGCCCGTCCCCTTCCCGCCCGCTCTCTTCCCGCCCGCCGTCTCCCCGCCCGTCCTCCGCGCCCCAGGCGGCGAGCCGGGCCGCGAGCGCCCGGACCTCCGCCCGCAGTTCGGCGGGCTCGCGGACGGCGAACGGCCAGCCCAGGCCGGCCAGCATGACCGCGACGCCGTCCAGGTTCTGCGCCCGGGCCCGCAGCAGCACCCGGTCCTCGGCGAGCTCGGTGAGCGTGCCCGCGGCGGGCGGCAGTCGACGGCGCGCCTCGGCGAGGGTGGTCCCCAGCTCCACCTCCACCCGGTGCCGCCAGGGCACCCCCGCCAGCGACTCCACCACCCGCTGCACCGGGTCGACGTCCTCGGGCGGCTCGAAGCCGGCCTCGCCCTGTTCGACCCGCTCGATCCGGTCCAGCCGGAAGGTGCGCGGCTCGCCGCTGCGGTGGTCGAGCCCGGTGGTGTACCAGCGGCCGGAGTGGAAGACCAGCCTGTACGGGTCGAACTCGCGCTCGCTGGGCCGGTCCTCGCGGTCCCGGTAGGCGAGCCGCACCCGGCGCCGGCGGCGGGCCGCCTCGGCCAGGGTGAACAGCGCGGCCGCGGCCGGGCTGGGGCCGACGGCGGGCGTGGTGGTCACGCCGAGGGTCTGCTCGACGGCGGCGATCCGTTCGCGCAGCGGCGGGGGAAGCACCCGCTGGATCTTGGCGAGGGCGGTCTCGGCGGCCCGCTCCCCCACCGACAGGCCCGAACTGCGCCCGGCCAGCAGGCCGAGGACCACCGAGGCGGCCTCCTCGGGGTTGAGCATCAGCGGCGGGAGCCGGTAGCCGGGCAGCAGGCGGTAGCCGCCGTAGCGGCCGCGTTCGGCGTGGACCGGGATGCCGAGTTCGGCGAGGCGCGCGGTGTAGCGGCGGATGGTGCGTTCGTCGACGTCGAGCCGGGCGGCCAGTTCGGCGCCGGTCAGGCCGGGGCGGTCCTGGAGCAGCTCCAGCAGGGCGAGCACACGGCTGACCGGGTGTTCCACCGGGGTGCTCCTTCCTTGCCGCGACATCCGGGCGGGATCTGTCCGGATTCGATCCTAGAGTCGGCGGTGACGGAGGCCCCACCCACGAAGGAGCGATCCACCATGAGCACGTTCGTACTGGTCCCCGGGTTCTGGCTCGGCGCCTGGGCCTGGGACGAGGTGGCCGGGCCGCTGCGCGCGGCCGGGCACGAGGTCCATCCGGTGACCCTGCCCGGAGTGGCCGAACGAGCCTGCGAGCAGGGCGACTTCGGGCTGGAGGACCACATCGCCGACCTGGCCGAGCTGCTGGTGCGCGAGGACCTGTGGGACGTCGTGCTGGTCGCGCACAGCGGCGCCTGCGCCCCGGTGGGCGGGGTCGCGGACCGGATGCCGGAGCGGATCCGCCGGGTGGTCTACCTGGACAGCGGCCCGATGATCGACGGCGGTTCGCTGTACGACCTCTGGCAGCCCGACTACCGCGAGGCCGCCGACGCCACGGTGGTCGACGGCCGTCTCCCGATGCCGCCCTGGGACGTGATCGCCGCCCACGGCGCCAGCATCGAGGGCCTGGACGACGCCACCCTGGCCCGGGTCGGCGCGCGGGTCACCCCGCAGCCGGCCGGGACGTACCGGGACCGGCTGCGGCTGACCGGCGCCGGGGCCGCGCTCCCGCAGGCGCTGGTGTCCTGCTCCTTCCCGCTCGACCAGGTGCGGGCGATGATCGCGGCCGGCCACCCCTGGTTCGTCGGACTGGACGGGCCGAACTGGGAGCTGCGCGAACTGCCCACCGGGCACTGGCCGATGTTCTCCCGCCCGGCCGACACCGCCGCGCTGCTGGCGGAGCTCGCGGCAATCTGACCCGGTCCGCGTGTTCGCCCGCGCGAAGGCGCGTCCAGGTCGCAGGATGGGCCCCACGCCGCGCCCGCGTACGGGTGGCGGGTACGGGAGCACGGGCAGCCGCGGCCCCCGCCCCGGGGGCCGGGTGGCCATCGAGACCACGGAGGACGGACATGACCAGCAGCACCGCCGAGGAGTACGACGTCATCGTCGTGGGCGCGGGCCCGACCGGCGAGAACGTGGCCGAGCGGACGGTCGCCGCCGGGCTGCGCACGGTGATCGTGGAGGCGGAACTCGTCGGCGGGGAGTGCTCGTACTGGGCCTGCATGCCGAGCAAGGCGCTGCTGCGTCCGGCCGCCGCGCTGACCGACGCCCGCTCGGTGGCCGGCTCCCGGGAGGCGGTGGGCGGCGGGCGGCTGGACGCGGCCGCGGTGCTGGCCCGGCGGGACTCCTTCACCTCGCACTGGAAGGACGACGGGCAGGTGCAGTGGCTGCGGGACACCGGCATCGAGCTGGTCCGCGGCCACGGCCGGCTGGCCGGGGTGCGGACCGTCACGGTGGAGGCCGAGGACGGCACCGAGCGGGTGCTCACCGCCCGGCACGCCGTCGCCGTGTGCACCGGCAGCCGACCGCTGCTGCCCGCCGGGGTGCCCGGTCTGGCGGAGGCGCACCCGTGGACCAACCGGGAGGCGACCGGCTCGCCCGCCGTCCCCGGGCGGCTGGCGGTGGTCGGCGGCGGGGTGGTCGGGACGGAGATGGCCACCGCGTGGCGGGCGCTCGGCGCCGAGGTCGTCCTGTTGGTGCGCGGGGAGGCGCTGCTGCCGCGGATGGAGCCCTTCGCGGGCGAGCTGGTCACCGAGGGGCTGCGGGAGGCGGGGGTGGACCTCCGGTTCTCCGCCGTGGTCACCGCGGTGGAGCGGGCCGGGGCCACCGGGCCCGTCACGCTGACGCTCTCCGGCGACGAGCGGCTGACCGCCGACGAGGTGCTGTACGCGACCGGCCGGGCCCCGCGCACCGCCGACATCGGGCTGGAGCAGGTCGGACTGCGGCCGGGCGACTGGCTGGAGGTGGACGACAGCTGCACGGTGCTCGGAGTCGACGGCGAGTGGCTCTACGCGGCCGGGGACGTCAACCACCGGGCGCTGCTCACCCACCAGGGCAAGTACCAGGCCCGGATCACCGGCGCGGCGATCGCCGCCCGCGCCCAGGGGCGCGCACTGGACACCTCGCGCTGGGGCGCGCACTCCGCGTCCGCCGACCTGGCGGGCGCGCCGCAGGTCGTGTTCACGCAACCGGAGGTCGCGGCCGTCGGCCTGACCCTGGCGGCGGCCGAACGGCTCGGGCTGCGGGTCAAGGCCGTCGACCACGAGATCGGCGCCGTCGCCGGGGCCTCGCTGTACGCCGACGGCTACCGCGGCCGGGCCCGGGTGGTCTACGACCTGGACCGGGAGGTGATCGTCGGCGCCTGCCTGGTCGGGCCCGCCGTCGCCGAGCTGCTGCACTCGGCCACCGTCGCGGTGGTCGGCGAGGTTCCGATCGACCGGCTCTGGCACGCCGTCCCCTCGTACCCGACGATCAGCGAGGTGTGGCTGCGGCTGCTGGAGGACTGCCGGGGGTAAACCGCCACCCTCCGGGTGAGCGGCGCGGCGAGGTGTGGCCTCCGGTGGACGGCGGGACACTGGCAGTCGGGGAGGGGCGTCCCGGGGGGCCGTGCTCGTGACCAGGTGGTGTGAGGCATGACCGAGGTGCTGTTGGCCGTCGGAACCGAGAAGGGCCTCTTTCTCGGCCGCAGCCGCGACCGGCTGGACTGGGAGTTCAGCGGGCCGCACTTCCGGATGAACGCGATCTACTCCGTCTCGATCGACCGCCGCGACGGCCGCACCAGACTGCTCGTCGGCGCCGACAGCAGCCACTGGGGGCCCTCGGTCTGGCGCTCCGACGACCTCGGCGCCGACTGGTACGAGCCGCCGCGGCCGGCGATCCGCTTCCCCGAGTCCACCGGCACCTCGCTCACCCGGGTCTGGCAGCTCCAGCCCGCCGGACCGGAGGCCCCCGGGGTCGTGTACGCCGGCACCGAGCCCGCCGCGCTGTTCCGCTCCACCGACGGCGGCGAGACCTTCACCCTGGTCGAGTCGCTCTGGAACCACCCCCAGCGCAGCGAGTGGGGCGCCGGCTACGGCGGCCAGGGCCTGCACACCATCCTGACCGACCCGCGCGACCCGCAGCGGCTGCTGGTCGCCGTCTCCAGCGGCGGCGTCTACCGCAGCAAGGACGGCGGGGACAGCTGGGAGCCCTCCAACACCGGGCTGCGCGCCGAGTTCTTCCCGCCGGACAGCCAGTACCCCGAGTTCGGCCAGTGCGTCCACAAGATCGCCCCGGACCCGGTCCACCCGGACCGCCTCTATCTGCAGAACCACGGCGGCGTCTACCGCAGCGACGACTGGGGCGGCAGCTGGCGCTCCATCGTGGACGGGCTGCCCGCCGAGTTCGGCTTCGCCGTCGCCGCCCACCCGCGCCGGGGCGACACCGCCTACCTCTTCCCGCTCGGCGGCTCGGACGACCGGATCCCGCCCGGCCGCCGCTGCCGGGTCTTCCGCACCACCGACGGCGGCACCAGCTGGCAGCAGCTCGGCGAGGGGCTGCCCGGCGAGGACCACTACGGCATCGTGCTGCGCGACGCCCTGCGCACCGACGACGCCGAACCGGCCGGGATCTACTTCGGCAACCGGACCGGCGACGTGTACGGCAGCCGGGACGAGGGCGAGAGCTGGTCGCTGCTGATCTCCCACCTGCCGGACGTGCTCTGCATCCGCGCGGCGGTGGTGGGTTGAGCAGCGCCCGGTGGTGAACCCGCTGGTCGAAAACCTGTTGCCTGGACGCTCCCGTCCTGGTGAGCATGGGCCGCCGACGAACGATCTCGTGAAGTGGGGTGGGCCATGCCCGAAGCGGACTGGGTGACCAGGCGGAACGACGACGGCGTACCGGTGGTGCGCTACCAGCCGGGAGAGCGGGAGGGGCGGCCCTGGGCCGACCTGTTGGAGGTCCTGGACGACTCGGTGGACGCGGCGGAGTTCGTCCGCGCCGAGCTGCCCGGCTGGGTGGTCTCCGGCCCTCCCGAGCTCGGAAAGCGCCTGCTGGAGCGGGGCGCCCGGCGGCTGCGGCACGCCCACACCTTCCGGCGCGACCTGCGTGCCGACCCCCCGCCCGCCGACTGGGCCGGAGCGCCGCTGCGCGAGGGCCTGCGGGCGGTGCCCTGCGACCGCGCGCCCGAGGAGTTGCTGGAGTCCTGGCGGGCCGCCTTCCACCCCGACCACGTGGACCACTTCCGCGGTGACGACACCCAGGCACTCGCCGAGCGGATCGGCCCGCTGCTCGCCGGGAGGGCCATCGGTCCGGTGCTGCCCTCCAGCCTGCTCGCCGTGGACGCCGAGGACCGGGTGGTCGCCGGGGCCGTGCTCACCGACCGCGACGGCCTGCCGTGGGTCGCCGAGGTCTTCCGCCACCCCCGACGCGGCTACCGCGGCCTCGGCGCCGAGCTGCTGCGCCGGGCGATCGCCGACGCCGCCGAACGCGGGCTGGCCGACGTGCACCTGGTGGTGTCCGAGGGCAACCCGGCCCGCCGCGTCTACGAGTCGCTGGGATTCCTGCTGCAGGAGACCTCGCTGACCGTGATCGTGCCGGACGCCGGCTAGCGACCGAGGCCCCGGGTTCCAACGGCTCACGGCGCACAGCTCAGGGCGCACAGCTCAGGGCACAGGGCGCAGGGCTCACGGCCGGGCGAGTTCCAGGACGGCGATCCCGCCCAGGACGGTGAGCGCGGCGGTCAGCCGCAGCCGCCCGAGGCGCTCCCGGAACACCACCGTGGTGACCAGCGCGGCGATCCTGGCCTGATGGCTCTTGTTCCACGGCCCACGCTTGTGTCGCTCGCTGCGCGAGACCAGTGTCTTGACGTCCTCCCCGCCCCAACGGACGGGGACTCCCCCGCGCCTGCGGCACGGATACCCGTGGTCCGCAGGTCGCCAAGGCGGGTTCCCCGTTCAACGGGCCGTGCCTGGCGCGGGATCGCCACGCCGGGTCTCACCGGCCCTCCAGGGGCGTTTAGCCTGTCCGCCTGCCCGGCGGCCAGGATGTTCCGAGCAGCATTGAGGTCACGGTCGTGCACCACGCCGCACGCCGGACAGGCCCACTCCCGAACGTGCAGGGGCTTGGGCCCGTCGCGGTGTCCGCACTCCGAGCAGAGCTGGGAGGACGGGAACGCGCGGTGCACGACGACGACCGTGCGCCCGTAGCGGGCGGCCTTTTCCTCGAGCAGACGGCGGAAAGCGGACCACCCGGCGTCGTGCACGGACTTGGCCAGCGGGCCGCGGGCCAGGCCGCGCACATTCAGGTCCTCCAGGTACACCGCTTGAGTTTCGCGGATGATCCTGGTGGTCTGCTTGTGCAGCCAGTCCATGCGGGGGTCGGCTACCTTGGCGTGCGCCCTGGCGACCTTCCTGCGGACCCGTTGTGGACGCACTCGCCCAAACCCTGCTGGCACTGCGCGGGCCGCGCGCGGAGCAGGCTCTGCGCCTCTCGGCGGACGCCTGCGCGCGCTACGTCTACTAGGGGAAGCGCCCGTGAGCAGGCTAGGAGCGGGGGCCGTGCGTGCCCTCGACCCTGGCGCCGCGCACCACGACCATGGTCAGGCCCACCGCGACCAGCAGCTCCGCCCAGAAGAACGCCGCGTAGTCCAGCAGCGAGCCGATCGGCGGGTTGCCGGGTGCGGCGTTGCGCATGCCGACCAGGGCGAACAGGGTCGCCGCCATCCAGCTCAGCGCGGGCCAGATGATGCCGCGCCGCTGCCGCACGATCAGCCAGGCCGCCAGCAGCACCGCCAGGGCCAGCGCCCACATCGCCGCCATCATGAACCAGGCCAGGATGAAGGTGCTGCGCGAGCGGCTGATCCGCTCGGTGACCGCGACGCCGTTGCCCTCGCTCAGCGTCGCGGTCTGCTTGAAGGCGAAGAAGGGGTCGCCCTCCTCCAGCCCGATCACCAACGGGACGGGCCGCCCGCCGACGGTGGCCTGGAAGCCGATGATCGCGCCGTAGTGGTCGAAGGGGTAGTCCGACACCCGTCCGTCGAACAGGTTGAACGTCACGGCGCTGGAGCCGATCTGCTGGCCCGCGGGATACCTGAGCGTGGTCTGCTCCAGCGAGGTGGTCTCCAGCACCACGTCCCCGGCGGGCACCAGCAGGCTCTCCGCCGTCTGCAGGGCGCCGTGGGGCTGCACCACGACCTTGGCGGTGACGGTCTGCGCGGCCGCGTCCACCCGCTGGAGCACCACGTCGACCTCCAGGAAGTCCGGGCCGGGCGCGGTGGCGCCCGCCACCTGGGCGTGGCTGCGGCTGGAGCGCTCGTTGAAGTAGAGCAGCAGCCCGGCGGCCACCGACAGCGCGATCGCCACCACCACGACGTACGCCCGCCACGGCCGGACCTTCGGCCGGACGGCGCCCGCGACGGAACCACGCGCCCGGGCGTGGATCCGGACCCGGGGGCGGGCCGTGGGGCGCGACGGCCGGACCACCCGGCGGTACGGCGGTGTCCGACGCTGCGGCGGCGTGCTCATCGACCTGCTCCCACGGTCGGCGGCGGCACCCGCTGCCGCCCGTCCCGCCAGCGTCCGCACGTCGCCCCCTCCCCCGCAACCGGGGCGGGCCGGTCGGGGCCTGCCCGGAGCTCGGGAAAGCCGCCGGTCGGAGGTGCTGTGTAGGCTCAATACCCATGGTGAGGGTGACACGGGACGATGTGGCGCGGGCGGCGGGGACGTCCACGGCGGTCGTGAGTTATGTGATCAACGACGGACCCCGGCCGGTGGCGCCGGCCACCCGGGCCCGGGTGCTCGCCGCGGTCGAGGAGCTCGGCTACCGCCCCAACCGGGTCGCCCAGGCGATGGCGCGGCGGCGGACCGATCTGCTCGGCATGGTCGTGCCGGACGCCCGGCAGCCCTTCTTCGCCGGGCTCGCCCACGCCGTCGAGCAGGCCGCCACCGAGCACGGCCGGCTGCTGCTGATCGGCAACTCCGACTACGCCGACGAGCGTGAGGCGCACTACATCCGTGCCTTCCTCGGCATGCAGGTGGACGGCCTGATCCTGGTCACCCAGGACCCGGCCACCCCCGGGCTGACCGGCTTCGACTCGGCCGACGGCACCCCGGTCGTCCTGCTGCACCACCGCGCGGAGAGCGCCGGCGGCGTGGCCGTGGTGGCGGACGACGAGGGCGGAGCCCGCGAGGTGGTCCGCCACCTGCTCGACCACGGCCACGCCGAGGTGCACTGCTTCGGCGGCACCCTGGCGCTCAGCCCGCTCGACCCGGTCACCGGGCGGACGGCCGGCTGGGCCGCGGCGCTGGCCGACGCCGGGCTGTCCCCCGAGGGGCGGCTCACCCAGGCGCCCTTCGACCGGGTCCGGGCGCACGCCGAGGCGCTCACCCTGCTGAGCCGGCCCGACCGGCCGTCCGCCGTGTTCTGCGCGACGGACGACCAGGCGATAGGCCTACTGCGGGCCGCCGACGACCTCGGCATCCGGGTGCCGGAGGACCTCGCGGTGGCCGGCTTCGACGACATCGCCGAGGCGGTGATCGCCGGACCGGCGCTGACCACCGTCACCACCGCGCCGGACGCGATGGCCCGGGCCGCGCTGGAACTCGTCCTCGGCGGGCCGGAGCGCCGCGCCGCCGGGGCCCGGACCTTCCCGGCCGAGCTGGTGGTGCGGCGCTCCTGCGGCTGCCCGGCCCCCGACCGGGCAGCTGGCCTGACGTAACGTCAAAGCCGTGGACCGGTGGGTCAGTTCAGCTGGAACGTGGCCTCGACCGGGTAGTGGTCGCTGGGCGCGTTGGTGTCCAGCTGGCCCGGCGTCCAGCCGGCCTGCGGGTCGAAGTCGACCTTGACGGCGGACATCCCGGCCGGCACCGGGCGGCCCGGGGCGTTGAGGTAGCCGATGTAGTCGAGGTCGTCCCGGTAGTCCTTCGGGAAGGTCTCGACGCCCGCCATGTACTGGCACCAGGAGGAGACCGGGCAGTCCATGGTGGTGCGGTCCTGGCTCGCGTCGGTGGCCGGGGTGCCGAGCACGCCGTTCACCGCGTTCTGGGCGTTGGTGTAGTCGCCGCGGCTCTGGCCGTGGAAGTACTCGACGTTGAGGTCGCCGCCGATCAGCACCGGCGCGCTGCTGCCGACGATCCCGTCGACCCAGGCGCGGATCTCGGCGAGCTGGCCGAGCCGGGTGGACTGGGTGGTGTCGGTGGAGACGTCCGACTCGTCGGCCTGCAGGTGGGTGCCGACCACCCAGGAGGTGTTGCCGCCCTTGTTGACCTGCACCAGCGCCGCGCCCTTGTCGGCGTGGTAGTCCCAGGTGCCGTAGGTGGAGTTGCTGAAGACGTGGGCGTACTGGGCGGTGATCGGGTACTTGGAGAGGATCATCGTGCCGCCGTTGATGACGAACCACGAGCTGGAGCAGTTGCCGCTGATGCCGGTCCAGCCGCCGCCGGAGCAGGTCCCGCCGACCACCGGGGTGCGGTACGGGTAGAGGTCGGCGAGCTTGCTGTTGATGTCGGCGGTCGAGCTGTTGTTGAACTGCTCGTCCAGGATGACCACATCGGCGTTGTGCTGACGGACGATCTGCTCGACCACCGGGGTGCGGCGGGCGGCCTGCTCGTTCTGGGTGCTGTCGACGATGGCGGTGCCGAGGTCGACGTTGAAGGCGAAGACGGACAGCGTGGTCGGGCTCGCCGAGGTGGTGGCGGAGGCGGTCGGGGCGGTGCCGCCGAGCAGCAGTGCGGCGGCGGCCGCCGAGGTGAGGGCGGTGGCCGTGCGACGCGAGAGCATGGGCGTTCTCCTGGGGAGGGATCCGTCAATCCGGTGGGGCCCGGCGCCGGGGTGACCGGCCGCCGGGGATTGGCGGGGGAACGCTAGCTACCGCTCGGTACTTCGGGAAGAACGCCAGGCGATCAGTTCCGGCAGATCACGTGGCCATGAGATGTCTGTACAGCTCTGGGCGGGTGGACGACAAGATGTCTGTACACCCTTGCACCCGGCGGTCGGGGTCCGGTGAACCGCCGTCAGCCGTCCAGAAGTTCGTCCGCGAGCAGATCCATCAGCAGGTTGTCGTGCCAACTGCCGTCCGGGCCACGCTCGTACTGGCGCATGGTGCCCACCGGGCGGAAGCCGACCTTGGCGTAGCAGCGGATCGCGGCCGCGTTGTCCGCGGCCGGGTCGATCACCAGCCGGTGGTAGTGGTGGTCGTGCACCAGGTGCCGGGCCATCACGCGGACGGCGTCGGTGCCCAGGCCCAGGCCGTGCACCGACGGGTCCAGGTAGAGGTCCATCCCGGCGTGCCGGTACTCGTCGTCGTTGTTGGCGTACCACTGGATGGCGCCGACCACCTTGCCGCCCAGGTCGATCGCGAAGGTCTCGGTGTCGGGCGATTCCAAGTCCCCCGCGACCTCGTCGGCCAGGTCGTCGCCGCCGCGCCAGCGGGCGAACACCTCGGGCGTGCTGCGGATCGCCACCAGCGCCGGGATGTCGTCCTCGGTGGCCGGGCGGAGGGTGACCAGGGTGCCGTGCAGAATCGTCCCCATATGGGGCATGTTGGCACGGAATCCGTTCCGCGGCGAGCGGTTTGACCGCGTCGCCCGGGCCTTCGACCGCGTTGCCCGCACCCCGTGCGACCAGGGATGATGCTCCGCCGTGACACACCTCATCATCATCGTCCTGGTCGTGGCGATCTCCGCCGCCGTGACCAAGGCCAGGAAGTCCAAGGCCACCACCTGGGCGCAGAGCGATTTCGACGCCGCGGCCTACGGCCTCGTCCCCCGCGAGCGGCTCGACCCGCACCGGGGCGGCCCGCCGCCGGCCCCGCACCGCCGCAAGGAGTCGCAGGCGATGGCCGACGCGGCCTGGGCCGGGAACTGGCGGCCCGCCGCCGAGTACGTCGAGGCCGCCGGGCAGGACTGGGACGAGCGGTGGTCCCGGCTGGAGCTGCTGGACTCGATCGCCGGCCAGGACGACGCCTGGCTCAAGGCCTGGCGCGCGGCCGACCCGGGCCACTGCGACGCGGCGGCCCTGGAGGCCAGCCGGATGGTGCACGCGGCGTGGGAGATCCGGGGCGGCAAGTACGCCCACGAGGTGCCCGAGGAGGACATGAACGCCTTCCGGGCGATGCTGCCCGCCGCCATCGAGGCGGCCAAGCGGGCCTCGCTGCTCGACCCGGCCAACCCGGCGCCCTGGGTGGTCATGGTGACCGCGGCGCGCGGCGCCCAGTACCAGCCCGAGCAGTTCGAGGAGCTGTGGCGCGGCCTGATCGAACGGGCGCCGTTCCACTACGCCGGCCACCTCCAGGCGCTGCAGTACTGGTGCGCCAAGTGGTTCGGCTCGGACCGGAAGATGACGGCCTTCGCCGAGAAGGCGATGGACGCGGCCCCGGCCGGCAGCCCGCTGGCCGGCGTCTACCTGTTCGCGCTGTACGAGCTGGAGCTGCGCAAGACCCTCGGCGGGCTGACCAGCGACGCGACCCAGCGCCGGCTGAAGCAGGTGGCGGCCTCGCTGGCGCGGGTCCGGCCGGACGACCAGCGGCTGACCATGCTGCGGCACCTGCTCGCCGCCTACGCGGGCCGGGCGGAGCTGTACGACGTCGCGCTGGAGCAGTTCCGGGCGATCGGCCCGTACTGCGGCTGCAAGCCGTGGACCGAGGCCGACGACCCGGTGGCCGCCTTCGAGCTGGCCCGCGGGGCGGCCGTGCGGCTCTCCGGGGCGCAGCCGCTGCCGCCGGAGCTGCGACCCAAGGCGGCTCGCCCGTAAGGGCGTTGGGGCCGACCGGCGGGGTGGGCCTGGGGGGACGCCCGTAACGGCGCCGGGGGGCTACCCGGCGGGCTGGGCCTGGGCCGGGTCGCCGAGCGGGCCGAGCCAGACGGCGGTGACGGAACTGACGTAGCGGGCGCCGCAGTGGTCGTCGGGGACGACCAGCTGCGGGCCGGCGGTGTCCAGCGGGGCGCCGTCCATGCTGGTGGCGAGCAGGATCCGACGGCCGCCGAAGTCCGGGTCGATCTCGGCCCAGGAGACCACGGCCCGGTGGCCGTCGGCGCCGACCACGTTGAGCAGGAAGCGCAGCCGCTGCTTGCGGCCGGAGAAGTCGATCCGGGGCCGGGCGGCGAGCAGGACGTCCAGCAGGGCCGGGCCCTCGTAGCCGTGGCGCTGCTCGCCCTCGGTCCGGCAGTCGAAGCTGACCTCGACCCGGTGCGCGGGGAGGGTGCGCAGTTGCTCGACGGTCAGCTCGGCGGGCTCGTCGAGGTGGCCGTGCAGCCGGACGGTGGGTCTCGCCGGGGTCATGGTGCTCCCTCCTCCCGGGCCGCGCCGCTGCGGCCCGGGAGATGGGTACCCGAGGGGGAGCCCTGGCATTCGCAGCTGCGGCGCTGAATGCCTTCTTTCATCGGCAGCTGCGATGACTGGGAGGGTTTTCGGCCCGCAACTGCGAGTCCTCGTACGGGGCGCGCCGGAGGAGACGGCTCGGCGCGCCCCGCACCCATGGGAGCAGCCCGGCAATCGGGCGGACGACTGGTTCCGGGCACCAGCCGCAGGCCCCTTCGCTGGATGATCCGACAAGAAGGTTCACGGTCTCTCAGCTGGCATTTACGATGCGAATGAGGCCTTCGTCCTCGCATGTGCAAGAGATGTAGGTGCGACGTACCACCGCGACACCCGGGCGAGAGCGAGCGAGAGATGATCGTCGGAGACCTGCTGCACCTCGACGACCTGTCCATCCGGGTGGCCTGGGGCACCCCCGAGCTGCTCGACCGCCCGGTCACCGGCGTGAGCTCCACCGACCTCCAGGACCCGGCCCGCTACCTCCAGCCCGGCGAGCTGGTGCTCACCGGACTGGTCTGGTGGCAGCCCGCCGACACCTCCGGCGCACTGCGCTTCGCCACGGCCCTGCGCAGCGCGGGCGTGGCGGCGCTGCTGGCCGGCGAGGGCACCCACGGCAGCATCCCGGACAGCCTGGCCGAGGCCTGCCGCACCCACGGCATCCCGCTGCTCGCGGTGCCCGCCGGGGTGAGCTTCCGGGCCGTCACCGACCGGGTCTACCTGCGGCTCTGGGGCGACCTGCGGGCCGGGGCCCAGGACACCGCGGCCATCCCGGAGACCGTCCGGCGCGAGCTGCTCGACCTGGTCCGCGCGGAGGCCGGGCCCGGCGAGGTGCTGGCGCACGCGGTCGACCGGCTCGGACTGCCGGACTGCTCGCTCACCACCGCCGGCGGCCGCCCCCTCGCCCCCGGTGCCCCGCCCGCCGCGACCCGGGAGAGGGGGTCCGCCGGACGCGGCGAGGCCGGGCTGCCGGTCGGCCCGCAGGACGGCTCCCCCTTCGACGGCTGGCGGCTGCGGGCCCACCCGCGCACCCCGGCCGCCGACCCGGCGCTCCAGGGCCTGGCCGAGCTGCTCGCCCCGCTCGCCGCCCGCGCCCAGGCCGCGGCGGGCGCCCGGCGCCGGGCCGCCGGACGCCTGCTGGACGCGCTCGCCGACGACGGCCGACTCGCCGAGCCGCTGGCGGCCTGCGGGCTGGACGGCGCCGGGCCGCTGGTGGCGGTCAGCGTGCGGATCGAGCCCGGCCGGTCGGGCGACGAGGTGCCGGCCGGCTGGGCGGCGCACGCGCTGGCCGAGGCGCTGCACCCGCTCGACGCGCCCTACGCGGCGGGCACCGACCGCACCGGGCTGGCCGCCGCGCTGGTGGCCGCGCCCGTGGAGCGGGTCGCCGAGCGGTTGCGCCGGGCCCACCCCGCGCTCCAGGCCCGGCTGACCGGCCGGCGCACCCTGCGGCTCGGGGTCGGCCCGGCGGCCCCGCCCGACCCCGAGCCGTTGCGGGCGGCGCTGGTGCAGGCCCGGTACGTCCTGGCGGGCCCGGCCGGTCCGGTCGCCAGCGCGGCCGAACTGGACACGCTGGACAGGCTGCTGCGCGGCATCCCGGCGGAGGTGACGGCTGCCTTCCACACCCGGCTGCTGGCCCCGCTGACCGCCCACGACGAGCAGAACGGCGTCTCGCTGCTGGGCACCCTGGCGGTGTTCCTGGACCACGACGGCTCCTGGGCGCGGACGGCGGAGTCGCTGCACATCCACGTCAACACCGTGCACTACCGGATCCGCCGGATCGAGGAGCTCACCGGCCGCGACCTGGCCCGACTGCGGGACCGGACCGACCTGCGGGCGGCGCTGCTGTGCGCGCCTCAGGCCCTGTCGAGCTGAAGCGCCTCACGGATGAAACCCGTGGCACCCAGGTGGCATCCGACCAGGACGACGTCCTCGCCCTCCCGACACTCGATCACGTCCCAGTGCTTCCTGATCGCCGCCGGATCGCCCTTGCGCCACCTGCGCACCTCGACCAGCTCCAGGCCGCCCCTCGGCAGGCACGGACGGCGCAGCCCACGGACCCCGCCGCGGAAACCGGCGGAAAATTCTTCCTGGCGGGTGTCGATCCGTCGCCCGCCCGATCGACGCAGGGGTGAGAGGCGGGGAGAGACCCCGCCCGCACGACCGAGGAGTCACCATGCCGCGCTTCATGACGCTGATCCGCATCGACGAGAACGCCCGCGGCGGCTGGGAGCCGGACCCGGGCTTCGAGCAGCGGATGGGGGCGCTGTTCGAGGAGATCACCAAGGCCGGGGTGATGCTGGAGACCGCCGGGCTGACCCCGACCGCCGAGGGCACCCGGCTGACCTGGGCCGACGGGAAGATCGACTACACCGACGGGCCGTTCACCGAGACCAAGGAGGTGGTCGGCGGCTACGCGATCCTGCAGTGCAAGGACAAGGCCGAGGCCCTGGAGTGGACCCGCCGCTTCCTGCGGACCCACCCGGCGACGTGGACCGTCGAGGCGGAGGTCCGGCAGATCGACGAGATGCCGCAGCCCCCGCAGTGATCGCCGGGGCGGCCGGAACCGCCGGGGCAGTGTTTGCCTCCCTCTCCGCCGACTGCTCTGATGGGTGGCCGTGACGGAGAGGGAGGCGGCGGCGGTCGTCGAGGCGGTGTTCCGGATCGAGTCCGCGCGGATCATCGCCGGGGTCGCCCGGATCGTACGGGACGTGGGCATCGCCGAGGAGCTGGCGCAGGACGCGCTGGTGGCCGCGCTGGAGCAGTGGCCGCGCGACGGCGTCCCGGACAATCCGGGCGCCTGGCTGACGGCCACCGCCAAGCGGCGGGCGATCGACCTGGTGCGCCGCCGGGAGGTCTACGCCCGCAAGCTCGCCGAGGTGGGGCGGTCGGTGGAGGACGTGCCGCCGCCGGAGCCGGTCGAGCCGGACGACATCGACGACGACCTGCTGCGGCTGATCTTCACCGCCTGCCACCCGGTGCTGTCGGCGCGGGCCCGGATCGCGCTCACCCTGCGGCTGCTCGGCGGGCTGACCACCCCGGAGATCGCCCGCGCCTTCCTGGTGCCCGAGGCGACGGTGGCGCAGCGGATCGTCCGGGCGAAGCGGGCGCTGGCGAAGGCGGACGTGCCCTTCGAGGTGCCGTACGGCGACGACCGGGCGCAGCGGCTCTCCTCGGTGCTGGAGGTCATCTACCTGATCTTCAACGAGGGGTACTCGGCCACCGCCGGGGACGACCTGCTGCGCCCGCAGCTGTGCGAGGACGCGATGCGGCTGGCCCGGGTGCTGGCCGCGCTGATGCCCGCCGAGCCGGAGGCGCACGGGCTGGCCGCGCTGCTGGAGTTCCAGGCCTCGCGGACGGCCACCCGGACCGGGCCGGACGGGCGGCCGGTGCTGCTGGCCGAGCAGAACCGGGCCCGCTGGGACGGGCTGCTGATCCGGCGCGGCTTCGACGCGCTCCAGCGGGCGGGCACCGGGCCGTACTCGGTGCAGGCCGCGATCGCCGCCTGCCACGCGAAGGCGCGGCGGTACGAGGACACCGACTGGGCCACGATCGCCGCGCTGTACGGGCGGCTGCTCGTGCTGACGCCCTCGCCGGTGGTGGCGCTGAACCGGGCGGTGGCCGTCTCGATGGCCCAGGGACCGGCCGCCGCACTGGAGTTGGTGGACGCGCTGGCGGCGGAACCGGCCCTGCGCGACTACCACCTGCTGCCGAGCGTACGGGGTGATCTGCTGGCCCGGCTGGGGCGGGCGGCGGAGGCCAGGGCGGAGTTCGAGCGGGCGGCGGGGCTGACCCGCAACGAGCGGGAGCGGGAGCTGCTGCGGGAGCGGGCGGCCTCGCTGGGGAACCGACCCGCTGGAGACTGACTCGCCGGAGACCGACTCGCCGGAGACCGACTCACCGAGGAGTCGACTCGCCGAGGAACTAAGGGGTTTCGTCCTGGCGCAGTCGGGCGCTGACCGCGCCGAGGCCCTCGGCGAGGACGGCCAGTTGCTCGCGGGTGAGCACGTCGATCAGCAGCTCGCGCACCAGGGCGACGTGCCCGGGGGCGGCCTGGCGGATCATCTCCCGGCCCTGGTCGGTGAGTTCGGCGATGACGCCGCGCACGTCGCTGGGGCAGGAACGGCGGGCGACCAGGCCCATCCGCTCCAGCTGGGTGACCTGGTAGGTCAGTCCGCTCTTGGAGGTGACCAGCTTGTCGGCCAGCTCGGTCATCCGCAGCGAGTCGCCCGGGGCGGCGGACAGGTGCACCAGGATCTCGTACTGCTGGTGCGAGAGGCCGGAGTCGTCCTTGAGCTGGCGTTCCAGCCGGCGGTTGAGCAGGTTGCTCGCGACGACGAAGCCCCGCCAGGCGGCCATCTCGTCCTGGTCGAGCCAGCGGGGTTCGTTCAGTGAGGACATGGGTGAAGCCTACTCCTGTTGTTCAAATTCGAACGAAGGTGTACCGTCGGCCGCGAAGGTTCAAATTTGAACTACTCCGTCATCCAAGCCCCGATTCCCGGTCCGATCCCGGTCCGATCCCGAGGAGGACGCCATGAGCGCCGCGGCCCCCGAGCGCATGCCCGCCCTGTACCTCTCGCACGGCGCGCCGCCGCTCGCCGACGACCCGGTCTGGCCGGGCGAGCTGGCCGCCTGGTCGGCCGACCTGCCGCGCCCCAAGGCCGTCCTGATGGTCTCCGCCCACTGGGAGGAGGCCCCGCTGGCCGTCGGCGCCGTCACCACCGTCCCGCTGGTCTACGACTTCTGGGGCTTCCCCGAGCACTACTACCGGGTGCAGTACGCCGCCCCCGGCGCGCCGGAGCTCGCCGAACGCGTGCGCAAGCTGCTGCGCGCCCCCGGCACACCCGTCCAGGACATCCCCGACCGGGGCCTCGACCACGGCGCATACGTGCCGCTGGTGGAGATGTTCCCGGAGGCCGACATCCCGGTGCTGCAGATCTCCATGCCCACCCTCGACCCCCAGCGCCTGCTGGAGATCGGCCGCCGGCTCGCCCCGTTGCGCGAGGAGGGCGTGCTGATCATCGGCAGCGGCTTCTTCACCCACAACCTGCGGGCGCTCAGCAACGACGGCCGGGTCACCTCGGTGATGGCCGAGTTCGACGACTGGGGCCGGCGCGCCCTGGACGCCCACGACCTGGACGCGCTGCTCGACTTCGAGCACAAGGCCCCGGCCGGGCGCCTGGCCCACCCGCGCACCGAGCACTTCGCCCCGCTGTTCGTCACCCTCGGCGCCGGCGAGGCCGACCTCGGCAGCCAGCGCAGCGTCATCGACGGGTTCTGGATGGGGCTGGCCAAGCGGTCGATCCAGCTGGGCTGACCGAGGGCTACAGCGAGCAGCAGGTGAAGCGCTCACCGATGTGCTCGGGCTGCTCGATCTCGTCCACCAGGGCGACCGCGTAGTCCGGCACCGAGATCCGGCTGCGGCCCTCGGAATCGGTGAGCAGCTGCTCCAGGCCGGTCCGGTAGCGGCCGGTCCGCTCCCCCGGGCCGATCTCGGCGGACGGGCTGAGCACCGTCCAGCGGATGTCGGAGACCGTCCGGTAGTAGTCCAGCGCCTTGCCGTGGGCGTGCATGATCTGCAGGAGCGGCTCCGGCAGGCCCGGGGTGTCCCAGACCCGAACGCCCGGCGCGGTCTCCAGGCTGCCCGCGCCGCCGACCGCGACCAGCCGGGGCGCCCCGTCGCCGAGCGCGCGCAGGCCCTCGACCAGGGAGCGGGCGGCGGGTTCGATCAGCGCCAGGTGGCCGGGGCCGTCACCGCCGCCGACGGCGCTGACCAGGACCTCCTGGCCGCCCGCGACCCGGGCGACGTCGGCCGGGTCCAGCACGTCGGCGCGCTCCACGGAGGCGGCTCCGCCCCGGTAGCGGTCCGGGTCGCGGACCACGGCGGTGAGCTCGTGCCCACGGGCCGCCGCCTCCGCGACGACGGCGCTGCCGATGCTGCCGTTGGCGCCGATCACGGCGATTCTGGCCATGGGGTACCTGCCTGGTTGCTGGTGTCGGGGGATGGCGTCAGACAGGGTCGATTATCGGACTCACGTCCGCCGGCGGCTCGGGGCCTGGGCCTTTCGTGTGACGGTCCGTCTCGTGCGACGGCCCCTCTCGTGCGACGGCCCGTCGAAGGAGTGATCGTGCGCAGCGGCGACACGGCCGCCCGCGTGCGTCCTCGTGGAACCGGCGGGCGGCCGTGGGCGAGTGGTCGGAGCAGGGCGCTCGCTCAGGCGTGCGCGGTGGCGACGCGCTCGGCCTTGCTGCGCTCGACGCAGAACTCGTTGCCCTCGGGGTCGGCCATGGTGATCCAGCCCGTGCCGTCCGGCCGGCGGTGGTCGGCCAGCACGGTGGCGCCCAGGGCGACCAGGCGCTCCGCCTCTTCGTCCCGGTCGCGGTCCTGCGGCTGGAGGTCGAGGTGGACCCGGTTCTTCACCGACTTGCCGTCGGGCACCTTGATGAAGAGCAGCGAGGCCCCGGCGGAGTTCACCACCGCCTCCGGGTCTCCCGGGTTGTCGTCGTCGGCCAGGGTCCCGTCCAGCGCCTGTGCCCAGAAGCTCGCCAGGGCGAACGGGTCGGCGCAGTCGATCGTCACATGTCGTACCAGAGAAGCCATGCGCCTACTCTGGCCTGCGCCGTTCGGACGCGTCCAGCCTTTTCCGGGAGTGCCGGTGGCCGTCCAGCGGATACGGCGGGAAGGCCGGGACGATCTCCGCGAAGGCGTAGCCGCTCTTCTCCGCGACCCGGCAGGAGGCGTCGTTGTCGCCCTCGTGCAGCAGGTCGATCCGGAGCAGGCCGTCGTCGGCGAAGGTGTCGAAGGCCCAGACGGTGAGGGCCTCCACCGCGCGCGGGGCCACGCCCCGGCCGCGCGCCGGGGCCGCCGTCCAGTAGCCCACCTCGGCCGACTCCCCGCCCGGGGCGCCGCGCTTGAGCACGACGTTGCCGACCAGTTCGCCGGCTTCGAGGACGGCGAAGGCGTAGCGGGTGCCGGTCGCCCAACCCTCGTACTGCGTGCTCAGCCAGCGCGCGGCCTGTTCGGCGTCGGACACCGGGGTGCGGATGAAGCGGCGCAGTGTCTCGTCCCGGTAGGCCTCGATCAGGGCCGGCGCGTCGGTGTCCTCGAAGGGGCGCAGCAGCAGGCCGTCGGCCGTCGGGTAGGTGGTCACGGCGAGGGTCATCGGAGGCCCTCCCGGTGGAGGGCGTCGGGTCGCTGATGGCTCATGGGTGGTCTCCCCCTGGGTTCGGAACCGTGCGTTGCGATCTTCCTGACGGACGGTCGGCGGCTCCACCGCGGTTCCGGGCCCGTCGTTCGCGGCTCCGAGGAGCCCGGCTTGACCCTGACGCCAGTGGCAGGGTCGGAGGGTTGTCCGCATGAGCAACGAGAACACGGTGGAGCAGCGGGTCGTGGTGGTCACCGGGGCCGGGACGGGGATCGGGCGGGAGACGGCGCGGGCCTTCGCGGCCGAGGGGGCGCGGGTGCTGGCGGTCGGGCGCCGGCCCGGGCCGCTGGCGGAGACGGCGACCGCCCACCCGGGCCTGATCGAGCCGCTGGTCGCGGACATCACCGGGCCGGACGCGCCGGAGGCGATCGTCGGGGCGGCGCTGGAGAAGTACGGGCAACTGGATGTGCTGGTCAACAACGCCGGGATCGTACCGAGCGGGCAGGGCCTGGGCAGCTACCACGCGGCGGGTATCGGGGCGTTGCTGGCCGTCAACCTGGTCGCCCCGGTGCTGCTCGGGCAGGCCGCTCTCCCGGCGCTGACCGAGAGCCGGGGCGTGGTGGTCAACGTCAGCACCGCCGTCGGACAGCGCGGCTGGCCGACCAACTCGGTGTACGCGGCGAGCAAGGCCGCGTTGGAGACCGTCACCCGCAGCTGGGCGGTCGAACTGGCCCCGCGCGGCGTCCGCGTGGTGGCGGTGGCGCCCGGGGCGATCGACACCCCGATCGGCGACCACTCCGGGTACGGCCCCGAGCAGCTCGCGGCGATCCGCAGGTGGCAGATCGAGCACACCCCGCTGGGCCGGATCGGCCGACCGGCGGAGGTGGCCTGGGCGATCACCCGACTCGCCTCGCCGCAGGCCTCCTTCGTGACCGGCGTAGTGTTGTCGGTCGACGGGGGCGCGCTGGTGGGCTAGGCAGTGGGGCGGGTACGGGTGCGGATCGGTGAGCTGGCACGGCGGACGGGCAGCACCGCCCGGGCGCTGCGGCACTACGAGCGGGCCGGGCTGATCGACTCCGAGCGCGCCGCCAACGGCTACCGGGAGTACGGGGAGTCCACGGTCGTGCGGGTGCGCAACATCCGCGCGCTGGTGGGCGCCGGGCTCACCCTGGAGGACCTCCGGCCGCTGCTGGGCTGCCTGGACGGGGACGTGCTCGCGCACCCGCCGTCCGAGCGGGTGTTGCGGATCGTCCGGGAGCGGCTGGCGGTGCTGGAACGCCGGATCGCCGCCCAGACCGAGGCACGGGACCGTCTGGTGGCGGCACTGGCGGCCACCGGGAGTCCTACGGACGGGTGACACCCCCGATCGGGGGTGTGCAGGGGGCCCGCGCAATAGGACAGTGGGCGCATGCAGATTCCACTCTCCGTGATGGACTTCCTCGACCGGGCCGAGCTGGTCTACGGCGACCGGGTCGGCATCGTCGACGAACCCGTGCAACCGGCCGAATCCTGGGGCGAACTGAGCTACCGCCGGATCGCCGAGCTCGCCCGGGCCCAGGCGGCCGGGCTGGACCGGCTCGGCGTCGGGCCGGGCGAGCGGGTCGCGATCGTCTCGCACAACTCGGCCCGGCTGCTGACCGCCTTCTTCGGGGTGAGCGGGTACGGCCGGGTACTGGTGCCGGTGAACTTCCGGCTGAAGGCCGAGGAGGTCGCGTACATCGTCGAGCAGAGCGGCGCCTCCGTGCTGCTGGTCGACCCCGAACTCGCCGACGCGCTGGACAAGGTGGTGGCCGAGCACAAGTTCGTGCTCGGCGCGGACAGCGACGCCGTGCTCTACGACTTCGACAAGGCGCCCCGCCGGTACGCGATGTCCGAGAACGACACCGCCACCATCAACTACACCAGCGGAACCACCGCCCGCCCCAAGGGCGTTCAGCTCACCCACCGCAACATCTGGCTGAACGCGACGCTGATGGGCCTGCACTACGGCGCGAACGACCGGGACGTGTACCTGCACACCCTGCCGATGTTCCACGCCAACGGCTGGGGACTGCCGTTCTCGCTCACCGGGCTCGGCGCCCGGCACATCGTGCTGCGCAAGGTGGACGGCGCGGAGATCCTGCGCCGGGTCGAGCGGCACGGGGTGACCTTCCTGTCCGGCGCGCCCGCCGTGGTGCAGATGGTGCTGGACGCGGCCGCCGACTGGGACGGCCCGGTGCCCGGCCGGGACCGGGTGCGAATGATCGTGGCCGGCGCGCCGCCGCCGACCTCGGTGGTGCAGCAGGTCGAGGAGCAGCTGGGCTGGGAGTTCATGCAGCTCTACGGCCTGACCGAGACCTCCCCGATCGTCACGGTCAACCGCTCGCGCGCCGAGTGGGACGCCCTGCCGGCCGCCGAGCGGGCCGAGAAGCTGGTGCAGGCCGGCGCCCCGTCGCTCGGCACCCAGCTGCGGGTGGACCCCTCCGGCGAGGTGCTGGTGCGCTCCAACACCGTGCTGGACGGCTACTGGCGGCAGCCCGAGGCCTCGGCCGATGCGCTGCGGGACGGCTGGTTCCACACCGGCGACGGCGGCACCCTCACCGACGGCCAACTGACCATCTCCGACCGGAAGAAGGACGTCATCATCAGCGGCGGGGAGAACGTCTCCTCGATCGAGGTGGAGGACTGCCTGTACAGCCACCCGGCGGTCGCCGAGGCCGCGGTGATCGGGGTGCCGCACGAGAAGTGGGGCGAGACGGTCAAGGCGCTGGTGGTGCTCCGGGAGGGCCACGGGGCCGTCACCGAGGCGGAGTTGATCGCGCACTGCAAGCAGCGGCTGGCCGGCTACAAGTCGCCCACCTCGGTGGAGATCCGGGACGCGCTGCCGCGCACCGCCACCGGGAAGCTGCAGAAGTTCCGGCTGCGCGAGCCGTACTGGACGGGGCGGGAGCGCCGGGTCAACTGAGGTGGGGGCTCAGCCGAGGAGGCCGGACTCCCGGGCCGCGAGGGCGAGTTCGGTCCGGTTGCGGACGCCGAGCTTGTGCATCGCGGCCTTGAGGTAACCGGTCACGGTGTTGCGGGTCAGACCCAGTCGGGCGGCGATCTCCGGGTTGGTCCGGCCGGTCGCCGCCCAGCGCAGCACCTCGTGCTCGCGCGGGGTCAACGGCCTTACCGGGGCGGCCGGTCGGGGTATCGTCCGGTTCCAGGCCGCCGCTCCGGCGAGGGCCAGGGTGGCGGCCGCCGCCAGCTTGCCGACCGCGGCGATCCGGACGTCCCCGAACGGGACGACGGTGCGCAGCGAGGCGTACACCACGCCGTGCACGGTACCGCCGCCCATCAGCGGGACGGTGAGCATCGCGTACAGGTCCTCGGCGGCCACGGCCGCGTCGTAGTGGTGCGAAATGGTCGTCGCCGCACGGTAGTCGGGCACCCAGGTGGGCGCGCGCTCGGCGAGCGCCCGGCCGCCGAGGCCGAGTCCGGCCGGGACGGGCACGTCGTGCAGCAGGTCCGCCCGGGTGCCGGCCCAGTGGCGCAGCACCATGCCCTCGCTGCCGGGGCAGCTCCCGGGCAGCGGCTCGGGCACGCCGACCAGGCCGACGTCGGCGCCGCACTCGGCCACCACTCGGCGGGCGAGGTCGCCGAGCACGGCGTCCCGGACCAGCTCGGCGGCGCGCGCGGCGAGTTCGGGGTCGTCGGGGCGCACAACGCCGTCGGGTCGCACGGCGTCGTCGGGTCGAGCGGCATCGTCGGGTCGCACGGCGTCATCGGCTTGGCCGGCGCCGTCGACGGGTTGCGCAAGGTGGGGGTCCGCGGCCCTGGTCATCGCGGAATTGTCACACGCGGTGGGGCCGGTGGCGAGAGTCCTGACATGCGTGTTTCGTGGAGTGGCGGACGCCTGCGGCCGGCTGGGCGTAGGGTGCGGCCGTGTACTACCGGCGGGTAGCAACTGCCTTGACGGAACTCCTCGGGAGGGGAAGCCGATGACCGACCCGAACGCCCCGGGCGACGTCCTGGGCGGGCTGCTGGCGGACCTGCGGGCCGAGACCGCCGTCCTGGACGCTCTGGTGGCCGACCTCGCGGCCGGGGACTGGGCCCGGCCGACCCCCGCCGAGGGGTGGACGGTCGCGCACCAGATCGCCCACCTGGCGTGGACCGACGACTGGACGGCGCTGGCCGCACGCGACCCGGAGGGCTTCACCGCATCGCTCGGTGGCCGCTTCACCGAGCTGCTGGCCTCCGGGGCCGACCCGGTCGAGGAAGGGGCACGGGAGGGCGCGGCCGCCGAGCCCGCGGAGCTGCTCGCCCGCTGGCGGGCCGGTCGGGAGGAGGTACTGGCCGCGCTGGCCGCCGCCCCGGCCGACGCCCGGCTGCCCTGGTTCGGCCCGCCGATGAAGCCCGCCTCGATGGCGACCGCCCGGCTGATGGAGACCTGGGCGCACGGCCAGGACGTCGCGGACGCGCTCGGCGCGACCCGGGAGCCCACCGCCCGGCTGCGGCACATCGCCCACCTGGGGCTGCGCACCCTGGGCTTCGCCTTCGCCGCGCACGGGCTGCTCGCGCCGGAGCACCCGGTGCGACTCGAACTGACCGCCCCCGACGGCGGATCGTGGGCCCTCGGCCCGGCCGACGCGCCGGATGTGGTGACCGGCCCGGCGTTGGACTTCTGCCTGCTGGTGACCCAGCGCCGCCACCGGGACGACCTCGCCCTCACCGCGACCGGCCCGGTCGCCGCCGCCTGGCTCCCGATCGCCCAGGCCTTCGCCGGACCGCCCGGCAAGGGGCGGCGGCCCCAGGCGTAGGGGCTGTCGGACCCCCGGGGTTCAATGGCGGTCATGAACGACCTGCTCAGCCGCCTGCCCGCCATCCCCGACCTGCGCAACCGCTGCCGCGCCCTCGCCACGCTGGACGTGATCCTCAGCCCTGGCGACTGGGAGCCCCGGTACCACACCTTCACCGGCGCCTGGGCGCCCGGCGAGGAACTGAGCTGGGTGCGCAACGGGCAAGGGGACGACTGGTTCGTCGTCTTCTCCCCCGCCGGCGTCTACGGGCGCGGCTTCGACCACGAGAGGCCCAACGCCCCGGAGTTGCTGGACGCCGTCCCCCCGGCGTTCCACCGGTTCACCGGGGAGCCGGCCTTCGGGGACGTGGACGGCCCGACCGTCACCGCCTGCTTCTGGCGGGCGCCCGGGGACGCGGCCTGGCAAGGCGTGTCCAGCACGCCGGGCGACGGGGAGCTCCTCGAACTCCTGCTGGACGGCTCCGCCGAGGCCTACCGGGACTGGGCCGAGGAGTACTTCGAGCCCGAGCAGGAGCTGGACCTCGACGCGATCGGGCACGTCCTGGCGCTGCGCCCGCTCACGCCGGCCGCGGTGGCGGCGCTCAACCCGGAGACGGACCTGGAGGAGCTGGCCGAGGACCTCGCGGAGATCGGCTATCCGCACTGACGGACGTGCTCAGAGGCCGATCCGGAGCGGGGTGAGCCGGGTGGCGATCAGGTTGGTGGCGCCCCGGTCGCGCTCGATGTGGCCGTGTACCAGCAGGCCGGCCCGGTCCAGGGCGGTGCGGCGCTGGGACTCCCAGACCGGGCGGTTGCAGACCACGTTGATCAGGCCGGTCTCGTCCTCCAGGCTGAGGAAGAGCACCCCGCCGGCCGTCGGCGGCCGCTGCCGGTGGGTGACCAGGCCGCCGACCACCACCGCCGTTCCCGGTGGCACGTCCGGGAGTTGGGCGGCACAGAGCGCGCCGCCGCGTTCCAGATGGGTGCGCAGGTGCTGGAGCGGGTGGCTGGTGGCGGAGGTGCCGGTGGCCCACAGGTCGGCGATGGTCGCCTCGACCGGGCTCAGCTCGGGCAGCTCCGGCGCCTCGGTGCCGGGCGTGGTGCCGGGGAGCAGGTCGGCCGAGATTCCGGCGAACGCCCCTGCCGCCCATAGCGCCTGACGTCTCGTCAACCCGAAGCAGTCGAAGGCTCCGGCCGTCGCCAGCGCCTCCAGGACGGGCGCTGGCAGGCCAGTGCGACGGGCGAAGTCCTCCAGGTCCGCGTACGGCTGCCCGGCCGCGATCGCCTCGGCCTGCGGGGTGCCGATGCCGCGCACCGTCTCCAGGCCGAGCCGGATCGCCGGCTGCGGGCGGCCGGCGGTCAGCGGCGGCTTGGGCGTCGGGCCCCGGTACGGTTCCAGGGTGGGGCGCGGCCCGCTGGCGTTGACGTCCACCCCGCGCACCCGCACGCCGTGCCGCCGAACGTCCGCGACCAGGCTGAGCGGCGAGTAGAAGCCCATCGGCTGGTTGGCCAGCAGGGCGCAGGTGAAGGCCGCCGGGAAGTGGTACTTGAGCCAGGCGCTGGCGTACACCAGGTAGGCGAAGCTGATCGCGTGGCTCTCCGGGAAGCCGTAGCTGGAGAAGGCCTCGATCTTGCCGTAGACGTCCTCGGCCACCTCGGGCGGGATGCCGCGCTCGGCCATTCCGCCGAGCAGCCGCTCGCGCAGCCGGGCGACCCGCTCGTGCGAGCGCTTGGCGCCCATCGCCTGGCGCAGCCGGTCGGCCTCGGGCGGGGTGAACCCGGCGCAGTCGATGGCGAGTTGCATCATCTGCTCCTGGAACAGCGGCACCCCGAGGGTCTTGCCGAGGGCGTTCTCCATCAGCGGGTGCGGGCAGCCGGGCGGCTCCACTCCGGCGCGGCGACGCAGGTACGGGTGGACGGAGCCGCCCTGGATCGGGCCGGGGCGGATCAGCGCGACCTCGACCACCAGGTCGTAGAAGTGGTCCGGCTTGAGCCGGGGCAGGGTGGCCATCTGCGCCCGGGACTCGACCTGGAACACGCCCACGGTGTCGGCGCGGCGCAGCATCGCGTACACGCCCTTGTCGTCGTCCGGGATGGTGGCCAAGTCGTAGCGCAGGCCGTGGTGTTCGGCGACCAGGTCGCAGGCGTCGTGCAGTGCGGCGAGCATGCCGAGGCCGAGCAGGTCGATCTTCACCAGCCCGGCGCCGGCGGTGGACTCCTTGTCCCACTGCAGGACGGAACGCCCGGGCATCCGGGCCCACTCGGTCGGGCAGATCTCGCCGATCGGCTCCTTGGTGAGCACCATGCCGCCCGAGTGGATACCCAGGTGCCTCGGCAGGCCGTGGAGTTGGGTGGCGAGCGAGAGCACGTCGGCGGGGATGACGGCGTCCGCGCCGGGGGCGGAGCGGAAGTCGGTCTGCCGGCTGAAGGCGTCCACCTGCCCCTGCGGGTAGCCGAGCACCCGGGCGGCGTCGCGGATCGCCAGCCGGGGCCGGTAGGTGATCACGTTGGCGACCTGGGCGGCGTGCTCGCGGCCGTAGCGGCGGTAGACGTACTGGATGACCTCCTCACGGCGGCGGTTCTCGATGTCCAGGTCGATGTCGGGCGGCCCGTCCCGGGCGGTGGAGAGGAAGCGTTCGAACAGCAGCTTGTAGTGGACCGGGTCGACGGCGGTGATCCCGAGGGCGAAGCAGACCGCCGAGTTGGCCGCCGAGCCACGGCCCTGGCACCAGATGTCCTCGCGACGGCAGAAGTCCACGATGTCGTGCACGATCAGGAAGTAGCCGGCCAGGTCGAGGTCCTCGATCACGTCCAGTTCCCTGGCGAGCTGGCGGCGGGCGGCGGCGTTGCCGGGGCCGAAGCGGGCCGGGCCGCCGGCCGCGACCAGGGCGCGCAGGTGGCTGATCTCGGTCTCGCCCTCGGGGACGGGGTAGCCGGGCAGTTCCGGGTCCAGCTTGGCGAAGTCGAAGGCGCAGGCCCGGCCGAGTTCGACGGTGGCCCGCTGCACCCCGGGGAAGCGGGCCAGCCGGGCGGCCATCTCCCGGCCCGAGCGCAGGTGCGCGGTGCCGGCCGCCCGGGTCCAGCCGGCCGCCTCCTGCAGGGTGCGGCGCTCGTGCAGCGCGGCCAGGCTCTGCGCCAGACGGCCCTGGGCGGGGCCGGCGTGGTGGGCGTTGGTGGAGGCGACGACGGGCAGCCGTGCCTCGGCCGCGAGCGCGGCGAGGGCGTCGTTGCGCCGGTCGTCGCCGGGCAGCCACTGGTCGATCAGCTCGACGTGGACGTTCTCCCGGCCGAACGCCTCGGTGAGGGTGCGGAGTTGGTGTTCTGGTCGCTGCTTTCCGTTGGATGCGGTTGCGTTGGGTGCGGTTGCGTTGAGTGCGGTTCCGTTGGGCGCGGTTGCGTCGAGTGCGGCGGGGACCCGGCCGAGGCGGCAGCCGGTGAGCACTGCCCAGTGGCCGTCGTGCGCCCCGGCCAGCGTCGCGAGGTCGTACGCCGGGCGGCCCTTGGCACCGCCGGCCAGCTGGGCGGCGGCGATCGCGGCGGAGAGGCGGCGGTAGCCGGCCGGGTCGCGGGCGAGGACCAACAGGTGTTCGGTGCCGGCGGATTCGTGACGGATGGTCAGCTCGGCGCCGAACACGGTGGCCACGCCCGTCCCCCGGGCCGCCTCGGCGAGCCGGACGGCGCCGTACAGGCCGTCGTGGTCGGTGATCGCGAGGGTCTCCACACCCAGCCGGGCCGCCTCGGCGACCAGGTCCTCCGGGTCGCTGGCGCCGTCCAGGAAGCTGAAGGCGGAGTGGACGTGCAGTTCGGCCCAGGGTTCGTCGCTGTCGGTCCTCACGGCGGGGCGTTCCTCGGCGGGGCGTTCCTCGGCAGGGCGGCGCAGCGGGACGACCGTACGGTCCGGCGCAGCGCCGGTCAGCCGTCGGTGCAGCTCGCTCCAGGGGAGGGTGGGGTGGCTGGTGAAGCCCATCGGGGGTTGCCTTCGTCGTTCTCGTGCTCTTCCTGCTCCCCCCTGCTCCCGGGTTCCGGGACCGCTAGTCGTAGCCGGCCTCCAGGTACCACGCACCCCCCTCCACGGTGAGGAGCAGCGCCCGACCACCGTCCACCACCATCTGGAACCGTGCCCGGCGGCGGGCGAGCGACTGGTCCCACCAGTACTCGACCGCCGGCCAGGGCCCGGTCCAGCCCGACACCCGCTCCTCCCGGCCCCGGACCACGACCAGGGCCGGCCGGGCCGACACCCCCGCCCGGCCGTCCACCGTGACCGGCTGCCCGGCCTCGTCCAGCACCCGCACCGGCGCCGGCTCGCGCAGCACCACGGCCGGCCAGAGGTCCGCCAGCCGTCCCGGCCAGGGCGCGTCGGCCGGGGCCGCCGCCTCGTACGGCTCACCCCACGGCACCTTGACCTGCTGCTCACCCGGGCCGCGCCCGCCGGCCGGCTCGATCCGGCGCAGCCCGGCGTGCCCGAGCACCGCTTGCACCCGGGCCACCGCGCGCTCCACCCGGTCGTCCGCGACGGCCTGGCCCCACAGGGCGAGCTGGCGGCCCTGGTCGGGGGAGAGGCCGTCGGGGGCCAGGCGGAGCAGGGTGAAGCCCTCCTGGCCGCTGCCCGCCTGGCCACCTGCCCGATCGCCGGGGCGGCCGTCTGTTCGGCCGTCCGTTCGGCCGTCCTCGAAGGCGCCCGCGCTCTGCCAGGCCTGGAGCTGCCAGCGGACCCGCTCGGCCAGCGCCGTCGCCGACAGCCGGCCCTCGTGCCGCCACAGCCGCGAGGCCGTCCGGCCGTCCGCGCAGGCCACCTCGACGGCCACCCGGCGGCAGGTCAGCCCGGCCCCGGCCAGCCGCTGGTGCAGCCGCTCGGCCAGCGTGCGGGCAACGAACACCAGCGGTTCGGCGAGCGGCTCCGGCGGGTCGAAGCGCTGTTCGACGGAAAGGTCCGGCTCCTCGTCGCGCGGCACCAGCGGGCGCGGCTGCAGGCCTCGGGCCAGCCGGTGTGCGACCGTTCCGGCCGGGCCGAAACGGTCCGCGACCGCCTCCGCGGGCAGCGCGGCGAAGGCCCCGACGGTGGGCAGGCCCAGTCGCCCGAGCAGCTCGGCCAGCGCCTCGTCGCCCAACGCGCCCACCGGGTAGGGGGCGAGGAACTCCGCCGTACGACCGGCGGGCACCAGCACCCCGGCGCGGGCGGCGAGCACGGCGGCGAACAGGCCGTCGGCGACGCCGATCCGGGCGTGGGGGACGGTCTGCGGTTCTGTCGGTCCTGTTGGTCCGGTTGGTCCTGCCGGTTCTGTCGGCTCCGTGGAGGGTTCGGCGGTCGCCTCGGGGACCGCCACCGCGCCGGGGACGGCGTCCGGGACGGGCGGCCGGCCGAGCGCCTCCGCCACCGCCGCGCCGACCTTGGCCGCCAGCGCCTCCTCGCCGCCGAAGTAGCGGCCCGGCCCCTTCACCGGAATGGCGCACAGACCCGGGCGGATCACCTCCACCCGGGGCGTGAACGCCTCCACCGCCGCGACCACCGGCTCGAAGCGGCGGGTCTCCGCCTCCGGGTCGCGGTCGCGCAGCTCCAGCTCCGGGCAGAGCCGCTGGGCCAGCTTGAGGCGCTGCCCCTGCCGCACCCCGGCCGCCCGGGCGCCCGCCGAGCAGGCGAGGATCCGCCCGTCCTCGGTCACCGCCACCGGGTCGTCGCCGGTGACGGCCACCACTGGCCAGTCCGGGCACCAGACCACCAGCACCCGGGGGGTTCGGTCGCTGTCGGACATCGTCGGCACGTCACACCACCGCCGCCACTGCCTGTGGGTGCTCCGCCTGGACGGGCTGCTCCCGGACCGGGCGCACCGCGCCGTGCTCGTCCGGCAGCCAGAGCCGGGCCGACCGGCCGCGTACCGCCGAACCGCGGCCCTCCGCCACCACCTCCACCTGTCGCCCGGCGAGCTGCCCGTAGCCGTCGCCCAGCCCGAACCAGCGCCCGGACCGCACACCCAGCCGCAGTACCGCCCCCGGCCAGGGCCCGGCCACCAGCAGCACGCAGCCGCTGCGCCGCAGCGCCGCGGCCAGCCGGGCGGCCAGCTTCGGCGGCACCGGGCCGTCCGGGCGCAGCATGATCAGCTCCACCGCGCCGGCCAGCACCGACACCACCTCGGGCCAGTGCGCCCCCGGGTCGTCCGCGACCAGCAGGCGGCGCAGGTCCAGCCCGTACCCCTCGGCAGCGGCCAGCCCCAGGTCCGGCAGCCCGACCGCCGCCGCCCAACCGCCCTCGGTCTCCCGCACCCCGGCGGCCAGCGCCAGCAGCAGCCCGACGTCCCCGCCCGCCACCGACACCGCCGTCCCCCGCCGCAGCCCGCCGTCCGGCAGCACCTCCCGCAACGCGGGCACCACCGGCACCAGCCCGCGCACCGCCGCTTGCCCGCCCTCGGGGGCGACGGCCGGCGCCACCGGCCGGAGTGTCACCGGTTTCGCCCTTGCCTCCCTCGGTCCCCCCTGGTCCCCCTGCTCCCCCGGCTGCCCCGCCAGGGCAGCCGGGAGCGCCACCGGCCGGAGCGTGGGGCGTTCGGGCTGCTCGGCGGCAGATTCGAAAACAGATTCGAAAACGGGCACAGCTCCAGGATCGAACATCTGTTCGCAAAGATTCAAGTCCGCTCCATCCACCCCACCCGTCACTCTCCGTGCCGGTCACAGCAGGCCGTCCGGCCGCTGACGGGCCACTGACGGGCTGCCGCCAGGCCCGTTCCCCCGCGACAGCGGCTGCGGATACCGGGCTGGGCGACACGAGCGGGGGCACGGGATCGCGCCGCTGCCGGGCAGCCCGCACACGCTGTCCGGTTCGAACGGGCTGAGCCGACCAGGCGGCCCGGGAGGGCCGAGGGCTTCCTGCGCGCTCTCCGGGGTCGGAGCCCGGCGGTCAGCGCCCGGTTTCGGTGCGCCAGACGACGGCCTCGGTACTCGGTTGGCGTTCGGAGAAGGGGCCCGGCCCGAGGAGGCGGCGGAGGTCCGTCTCGAAGGCGTCCCGGTCGGGGCCGAAGAGGTGCGGGGTCGAGGAGGAGAGGGAGAACACCCCGGCGACCACGTCGTCCGCCGAGCGCTCCAGCGGCCGCCCGCCGGGGACGACCAGCCGCCGGGGCCCGGTGAAGCCCGCCCGGGCGAGGACGGCGGACTCACCGGCCGGAGTGCCCTGCGGCAGCAGGCCCCGGCCGGCGCGGCGGACCGGGCCGAGGTAGTGCCGGACCAGTCCGGCGATCGCGGCGTACGGGACCGGCGGGTGCGGCAGGCCCTCGGTGGGGCGGGGTTCGGCCTTCAGGTCCGAGATGTGCACCAACGCACCACCCGGGCGCAGGAGGCGCCGGACGGTCACCGCCACCAGGTCGCGGTCCATCCAGTGGAAGGACTGGCCGAAGGTCGCCACGGTGAAGGTGCCGAGGCCGGGCGGCAGTTCCTCGGCCCGGGCCCGCACCCAGGTGACCCGGCGCTCCCCCGCGCCCGCCCGGCGCGCCTCGGCGATCATCCCGTCGTCCGGGTCCACCCCGACGACCTCGGCGAACAGGTGCGTCAGCCCCAGTGCCAGCGTCCCCGGTCCGCACCCCACGTCGAGCAGCCGACCCGTGCCGTCCAGGCCCAGCGCCTCGGCCAGGGCCTCCGCCAGGCCGGGCGCGTAGGGCAGTCGACCGCGCGTGTAGTGGGCTGCCGTTCCGGCGAACAGTGTCTCGTCCCAGGTCCAGTCGTCGGTCATGCCCGATCTCCTGTCGTGGGGTTCGGTCTGCGGCCCCGATGATGGCACGGTCTGATCCATCGCCAGGAAGCGAATTCGATGGACAGCCTCCCTGCGATCAACAGACTGATCCCATGAGCGAGACAGACGACAAGAACGATCTCCGGATCTACATCCAGGACGCCCGTGACGCCCTGCTGTGGAAACTCGACGGCCTCTCCGAGTACGACCTCCGGCGCCCACTCGCCCCCACCGGGACCAACCTGCTGGGGCTGGTCAAGCACGTCACCGGGGCCGAGGTGCTGTACTTCGGCGACACCTTCGGGCGGCCCTTCCCCGAGCCGACCCCGCTGTGGATCGTCGGCACCGCCGAACCCAACGGCGACCTGTGGGCCCGGGCGGACGAGAGCACCGAGGAGATCATCGGGCGCTACCGGCGGGTCTGGGCGCACTCGGACGCCACCATCGAGGCGCTGCCGCTGGACGCGGTCGGCCAGGTGCCGTTCGGCGACCGCCACAAGCAGACCCTGCACCGGGTGCTCGTCCACATGATCGCCGAGACCCACCGGCACGTCGGCCACGCCGACCTGGTCCGCGAACTCATCGACGGCGCCACCGGCCAGCGTTCGGACGGCGCCAACACCGCCCCGGGCGACAAGGACTGGTGGCAGGCACACCACGACCGCGTGGAGCAGGCCGCCCGGGAGGCCGGCGGGCTGGCATGACGTGGGCGGAGCAGGGCGTGAGGGTGACCGTCCGGTGTGCGGACTGCGGGGACGCTGCCGTCCGGAGCGTCGGGCAGTTCCTGCACGGTGGGCGGGAGTTGTGGTGGGAAGCCGAACGCCACCGCCCGTCCTGCGGCGTCGCCCAGTGCGAGCACGCGGGCCCGGAGGGGGCGCCGGCGGACGTCCGCGAGGCGTTGCTGATCGCTCACGGCCCGGCCCGGCCCGGCTGCGGCTCGCGGGACCGCTCGGCGATCCGGTGGCCTCGCTGCGGGTGCTGCGGGAGGGGGCGGGGGTGTCGCTCGGGCGGTCTCGTGAACTGCTGGCGGAGCTACGAGAGTTCGGGCTGAGCGGAACGGCCGTCGAGATGGCGTACTGGCGGGTTCGGCGGGGTGAGCGGGGTGCCGCGACGAAGGTCGAGGAGGGCTTCGGGCGGGCGTACCGGTACGTGGGGCCGCCGGAACTGCGGGAGTCGGTGACGGGTGGCGGCCCTGGTGGTCAACGGGTGCGGACGGCGGGCGAGTTCGCCACCTGGGTGGACGTGCGGACGGCCGCGGAACTCGCGGAGCCGTTCACCTTCGTGGTCGACCTGGGCGGGGTGCTGCGGCTCGCTCCACGCCGCAGCGAGCATGTGGCGTGCGCGGGCGGGGAGTTGGTGCTCGGTGCCGGGGAGGTCGGGTTCCGGCGCTCGGGCGGCGGCGGTCAGGGGGTTCGGGAGGTGGAGACGGTCGGCAACCTGTCCACCGGCTACTGCCCGGACGTCCGCTCCTGGCCCGCCGTCGCCGCGGCCCTCGACCGGGTCGGGCTGCCGCACCCGGGCGGTACGGTGGCGGCACAGAGCGCGGCGCACCCACCCGGTGGTGTTCCGGCGTTGCCCGGAGTGCGGGCACTGCGGGATCGTGCGGGAGGAGCGCTACGTGTGTGTGTTCTGCGACGTGGATCTGCCGGGTCCGGGGCACGGGAACGTCGACGGGGTGCCGCCGGCGCAGGACGCGCCGCCGCTTCGCCGGGCGACACGTCACGGTCCCGCCCCGACCCGGGAAACCCCCGTGGCCCTGTCGGGCGGGCCCGCTAGGGTCTGGTGGGTCAGGGGCAGAACCGTGAAGGGTGGGGCACGTGGGGTGTGCGCGGGTGACCGGGGTGCCGGGCGGGGTGGTGCACGAGAGCAGCCGGGAGTTCCTGCTGCGGGTGGGGCTGCCGACGACCGGGGCGTTCCTGGACTTCGGGGTGCTCGACGACGGGTCGCTGAAGGCCTTCCCGGGTGGGGCGGAGCGGCTGTTCGTCCTCGGCGAGACGGACTACTGCACGCCCTTCGCCGCGGTCGGCAACCTGGTGCTGCTGGACGGGACCACCGGTGAGGTGTTCCTCGGTGACGGCGGGCCGAGGCGCGATCCGCTGGCCTCCGACCTGACCGCGCTGGCCGCCCTGGTGCGGGAGGTGGACGCGGTGGGCGAGGCCGCCCGGCGGCCCGAGGCGCTGGACGGACGGCGCGGACCGGCGGTGGTGGCCGAGGTGATGGCGGAGGCCGAGCGGCGGATGCGGGAGATCGACCCCGTGCTGTTCGAACGGAGCGCCGCACCGGCGCACTGGGGGACGGCGCTGCTGGTCCGGGCGCTCGGCTGGGGTGCTCTGCCGGGCGGACCGGACGGGCCCGCGTACGAGGTCGGCCGGGAGCTGGTGGCCGAGCTCGCGGCGCTGACGGACGAGGACGGCGGGGCCGGCCTGGTGCACCGCTTCCGGCCGGAGGGGCTGCCCGCCACCCTGGTGCACGAGCCGACCCGGCGGCTGCTGACCGAGGTCGGGCTGCCGCTGGGCGGGGCGATGTTCGGGGTCTGCGAGGAGCCGCTGGTCACCATGGCGGAGGCGTACCCCGAGTACTTCGACGGTGAGGAGGAACGCCCGTACCAGCGGGACTACCTCGCGCTCGGGGACTGGCCGACCGACCTCACGATCGCCCTGGACGGCGCCACCGGCCGGCTCGAACTGCCGGACTGGTACGACGACGGCCAGCCCGAGGCCTACCTGAACCGCGACCTGTCCGCCCTGCTCTACGCACTGTGGACGTACGAGCGGCTGCGCGCCGAGTGGGAGCGCTGGGACTACGGCCGGGGACGGGAGACCTGGGCGGTGTTCGACCCGCAGTCGCTGCTGAGCACCGTGGTGGACCGGCTGGTGGAGGCCGTCGACCCGGAGGCCTTCGCCTCGCCGGGCCGCTCCTGGCGGCTGCTCGCGGAGGACGGGCACATGGGCGGGCTGCTGGGCTGATCAGGGGCGGGGGCTGCTGCGGTGGTCCCCGGCCTGCGGTCCGCTCGGGTGTCCGGGCCGGGCCGGGGCCGTCCGCGCCGGTACGCTGCCTCGGTGACGAACATCCGTACGGCGGCCGGGCGAAGACGGGCGATGCTCCTCGGCATCAGCGCCGCCCTCTCCCTCGCCTCCGCCGGCGCGCTGTACGGCCTGCTGTACGTCCGGTCGCTGGATTACGGTGAGCGCTGCGAGCACGGCCTGGTGCGGGGCGGCGGACGACTGCTGGAGACGGGTGCGTCCTGGCTGCCGCCGGACGCGTGGTGCCGGTTCGAGGACCGGAGCCTGTCCACCACCCCGTTCTGGGCGCTGCTGCTGTTCTACGGGCTGCTGACCATGGTCGTCTGGTCGGTCAGCTCACTGGTGCGCACCCTTCGGCCGCGCCCGAACCCGGGGCTGGACTGGCAGCCGGGGCACGGCGTTCCGCGCTGGTAGCCGCGCGCGCCGGTACCGACGCCGGTACCGATACGGGTGCGGGCGCGGGCACGGGCGCAGGCGCAGGCGCAGGCGACTGCATGCCGCCGTGCGGGAGGGGGCCTGGGGGCAGCCGGTGCTCAGGGCACTGGTCACGGCGCTGCGGGCGACGGCCGCAGGCCCGGCGCGGTGACGGCCAATGGCCCGGCGCGGTGACGGCCAATGACCTGGCGCCGTAGGCGGGGGTTCCGAGGGCTTGAAGCTGCCGCAGCGGCAGCTTCTACCGTCGTGACCGGGGCCGGAGGAACCGGCCCTGGTCCAAGCGACGCGAGAGACGTGGAGAGGAGACGGCCATGGCCTGGCCCATCGCGGAGGTCGCCCGGATGTCTGGGGTGACCGCCCGGACCCTGCGGCACTACGACGAGATCGGGCTGCTGCCTCCGGCCTGGATCGGTTCCAACGGCCACCGCTACTACGAGGAGCGGCAGTTGCTCCAGCTGCAGCAGGTCCTCGTGCTGCGGGCACTGGGCGTGGGGCTGACCGAGATCGCCCGGATCCTGGGCGACCAGGTGGACGAACTGGAGGCTCTGCGGGGCCACCACCGCCAGCTGGTCACCGAACGCGACCGGCTCGACGTTCTGGCCGCCACCGTCTCACGCACGATCGCCGACCTGGAACGCTCCCGGAAGGACGGCACACCCATGACCAGCATCAACCGGCCCGAGAACCTCTTCGAGGGCATCCAGCCCGCTGACGTCGACATCAGCCTTCGCGACTTCCCCGAGCACGCCGAGGCGGCCCGGCTTGCGACCGCCGAGATGACCCCGGTCGAGATCGAGGCCGGCCAGCGCGAGCGGACCGCGCGGATGGTCCACCTGGCGGAGCTGATGGCGGGCGGCCACCCGGCCGACGCCGAGCCCACGCAGCACATGATCGACGAGGAGTACCAGCTACTCAGCGAGCTCCGGGCCGTCCCGGTGGAGGAGTACCTCGCGATCGCCCGCTCCTGCACGGAGAACGAGATGTGGAGCGCCGCGTACGAGGCCATCGCCCCTGGTCTGGCCGCCTACCAGCGCGCCGCCATGGAGGCGTACACGGCGGCACGGCTCTCCTGAGCCGGGCGGGGTGGGCGCGGGGCGGGGTCGGGGACGGGGTCGGGGACGGGCCCGACCCTTCCGGCCCGACCGCCCGCGCCCGTCCCCCCGCCGTCACTCCGTCCGCCGTCACTCCGTCCGCAGCGCCGTGACCGTCCGGGTACGGGCCGCCCAGGTCGCGGGCAGGAGGGCGCCGAGCAGCGCCAGCACCAGGCCGCCGAGTATCAGCGGCCCCACCACCGACGGGGCGAACACGGCGAGGTCCGCGTCCGGCACCCCGAGCCCGGCGGCGCTGGCCATCGCCGGCATCACCTGATGGTGCACCAGGATCCCGATCGGGACCCCGATCAGCCCGGCCACCAGCCCGCTGCCGCAGACCGAGGTGAGCACCATCCCGACCGTCTGCCGGGGCGACATCCCGAGCGCCTTGAGCACCCCGAGGTCGTGCACCCGCTCCCGGGTGTCCAGCAGCACCGTGTTGAGCACCCCGAGCCCTGCCACCACGGCGAGCAGCAGCGTGAGCGTGCCCGCCAGGGTGTTCATCGCCAGCACCACGATGTTGATGTGCTCCTCGCCAGGGTCGGCGCTCAGACCCTGTTGCTCCACGACCTGGTCCAGCCCGTCGGCGTAGGCCTTCGCGTCGGTCCCCGGGGTGAGGTCGATGTGGAAGGAGAGCGCCTCGCTGTGGACCGCACCGCCGAGCGGCGTCAGCGCGGCCCGGTCCAGGAACACCAGGTCCTCGGTGGTCACCACCTCGCCGGTGATCTTCGCCGGAGTGCTGTGCCCCTGGTCGCTGAGGGTGACGGTGTCACCGACCTTCACCTGGTTGGCACGTAGGAAGGCGGCGCCGACCACGACCTCGCCGGGGCCGTGGAACCAGCGGCCGGAAACCAGCTGGAAGCCGCTCCAGGAGACGTCACCGGTGAACGCGACCACCTGGGAGCGCCCGGTGTTCCCGGCCACGGTGACCGGGGTCGGCACGCTGCTGTACCAGGCCCGGGTGCCGGGGCGGGACTCGATCGCCTTCGCCACGGCCGCCTCGTCCACGTGGTCGACGGGCTTGGCGGAGCCCTCGATCGGCGGCTGGACGAGCACCTTGCCCGCCCGGTCGGCCGTCAGGGCGTCCTGGAGGGAGCCGAGCGACAGCGTCAGACCGACGCAGAGGGTGACCCCGACCGTGCCGAGCACCACCGCCGCGGCGGTGGTCGCCGAGCGGCCCGGCCGGTTGAGCGGGGACGCCAGCCCGAGGCTGAGCGCGCGCGGCACCGGCAGCCGGCTGATCCGGTTCTGCACCCGGGACAGCAGGCCCGCTGCTCCGGCCCGTTCCGTCGTGCCGTCGGCGGCCGCCCGCTTGGCACCCGGCGCCGTTCGGCCGACCGCGAGCGCCTCCACCGTGCGCAGCCGCCCGGCCCGCAGCGCCGGCACCAGCGCGGTACCCGTCACGGCGGCCAGGGCCACCACCACGACCACCACGTCCACCCAGAGCGGGATGCCGAGCAACCCGCCGCGCAGGGCCTTGTGGGCCATCCCGAGGACCGGAACGGAGAGCAGGTTGCCGCCGAGCACGCCGAGCGCCGTGCCGACCCCGGCGGGGATCAGCGCCTGGCCGACGTAGGCGCGCGCCACCTGGGCCGGGGTGAAGCCCATGGACTTGAGGATGCCGATCCGCCGGGTGGCGGCGCTCACGGCGCCGCTGACCACGACCCCGATGATCAGCACCGACATGGCCAGGCCGAGCACTCCGAAGGCGGTGACGAACGGGACGAAGGTCGAGGCCGTCCGGTTGGCCTCCTCCCGGGCGGGCCGGTAGGAGGTGGCCTTGGTGAGCGCGCCGTTCGGCACCGCGGCGGCCAGCGCGGCGTGGTCGGCCTCCACCTCGGCGTCGCTGTCGGCGTGGGCGAAGCGGTAGAGGTACTGGGCGGCGGGCGTGGTGCCGGGCGCGGTCAGCCCGACCACCTGCTCGGGGGCGATCCAGCCGTCCGCACTCCAGGAGACCGAGGAGGCCAGGCCGACGACCTTGAGCGTCGGGTGCCCCGGCAGGTCCGGGAACTGCATGCTGTCGCCGACGGCCAGTGGGGAGTGCCCGTCCAGGAACACCACCTCACCGGGACCGGTGACCCAGTGGCCCATGGTGAGCCGCAGGCCGTCCATCGGGCCGTCCTGGGCGCGGCCGACCAGCGTCATCGGCGGCAGCAGGCTGCCGGCCGGCGGGAACTGCGTGCCCGGAGCGGAGCGCGGCTGCACGGTGACCGCGGAGTAGGGGCCGGCCGAGGCCGTCACGCCGGGCGCGTGGGCGGCCGCGGCGAGCTGGGCGGGGCTCGCCTTGGCCTGGTCGTACAGCACGTTGAGGTGCGCGCCGTGCTGGTCGGTGAAGGAGCGCTGGTACGGGCCCTGGGCGGCGACCAGCAGCCCGACCGCGAGGATGCACGCCGTCACGGACATCATCGTGGTGAGCACCATGACCAGGGTCTGCACGCGCTTGCGGCCGACCCCGGCGCGCACCACCTTGCTCAGAGCACTCATGCGGCCACCTCGCTTCGTCCGGCAGGGGCGTTCGCCCTCCCACGCCTTTCCTCGGTTCGCTCGCTCCGCTCGTTCACCGGGCGACCCCCGGAGCCGGGACGGCCGCCGTGTCCCGGGCCAGTCGGCCGTCGAGCAGTTCGATCGTCCGGTCGGCGCAGGCCTCGGCGAGTGCGGTGTCATGGGTGACCAGCAGGATCGTCTGGCCCTCCGCGTTGAGCCCGCGCAGCAGGTCGCGGACGTCGGCGGCCGAGGCGGTGTCGAGCGCTCCGGTCGGCTCGTCGGCCAGCAGCAGCGGCGGGTGGTTCATCAGCGCCCGGGCCACCGCGACGCGTTGGCGCTCGCCGCCGGAGAGCCGGCCGGGGAAGGCCCTGGCGTGCCGGGCCACCCCGAGCCGCTCCAGCAGCTCCCCGGCCCTGGCCCGGGCCCGCTCCCGCCGCATCCCGGCCAGCTGGGCCGGGAGCAGCACGTTGTCCTCCACGTTCAGATCGTCCAGCAGGTTGAAGAACTGGAACACCATGCCGATCCGCGTCCGCCGGTACTCGGCCAGCGCGGCCTCACCGAGCTGGTGGACGGCCACGCCGTCCACCTCGACGGCGCCCTCGCTCGGGCGGTCGAGGCCGGCGATCAGGTTCAGCAGGGTGGACTTGCCGCTGCCCGAACGGCCGAGCACGGCCAGCGCCTCGCCGGCCCGTACCTCCAGATCGAGCCCGGCCAGGGCGGGGCGGGCGGCGTCGGATCGGTCGTACGTCTTGCTGACGCCGCGGATCCGGATGATCGGCGCGTTCACGGGCCCTCCACGGTTCGGGGTCCGGCACCGGGAGGCCCGGGCCGGCTGACGGGACATGACGCTACGAATCCGCGGCGGGGTGCGGACAGCCGCCTAAACGGCCTCTCGGGGGTGTATCCAGATACACCCCGAACTGGGTGTTCAGGCCTAGAGCGCCGGGCGTCCGCGCCCGGGCAGACTGAGCCACCGAAAGATCGGAACCGGGGCTCCACGGGCTTCGGGACCCAGGCTTCGAGGCCTCTGCACAGGGGCTCCGGAACGATGAGGGGGCTCGTCATGAGGACGGGAGTGATCGGCAAGGCGGTCCGGCGGTTGGGCCGGGCCTGCGTGGACGGCGTGCGCGCCTGGTACGTGGTGACGTTGGCCGTGACGGGGCTGGTCTCACTGCTGGCCGGGCCGATCGTGCTGGCCGCCGCCCTGTTCGGCCCGGACGAGTCCCGGCCGTTCTCCCCCGGCGGGCCGCTGATCCTGCTCGTGCCGATGGCGCCGGTCGCCCTCTGGGCGCTCTGCTGGGCCACCGGGGGCGGCGGCCGGGCGGTCGGGGCCGCGCTGTTCGCCCCGGGCGCGCTCGCGGTGATGGCGACCCACCTGTACGGCGGCGCCGCGCCCGGCGACCGCTCCGTCTCGCTGTGGACGGCTCCTTCGCTGCTGGTGCTCGGGCTGTTCGGCGCGCGCTGGGCCGCCACCGAGAGCCGGCGGGTCGTCGAGCGGTGGAGCGGGCAGCCGGTCCCGGTGCCGTACCGGCGCCCGGCCGGCGAGTTCGGCCCCTGGCGGCTGCTGCGGTCCGGCGGCTGGCTGACCGACCCGGCGACCTGGCGGGACCTCGCCTGGGCGCTCCTCACCGGCTTCGCCGTACTGTTCACCGCCGCGATCGTGGTGTTGACGCCGGTCGCCCTGGAGGTCTTCGGCCGGAACGGGCCGTTCTTCCCGCTGATCCTCGTCTACGGCATGGGCGTCTGGATGGCCCCGTTCGCCATCCTGTGGGCCGCCCCGCCGGTCCTGCGGATGCACGAGAAGGCGGCCCGGATGCTGCTCGGGCCGTCCCGGCAGGCCGAACTCGCCCGCCAGGTCAGCCACCTGGCCCGGACCAGGGCGGACACCATCGACGCCGGGGCGGCCGAGCTGCGCCGGATCGAGCGGGACCTGCACGACGGGGCGCAGGCCCGGCTGGTGGCGCTGGGCATGCTGCTGACCGTCGCCGAGCAGGTGAAGCACGACCCGGACGCCCTCGGGCCGCTGCTGGCCGAGGCCCGGACGTCCTCGGTGAAGGCGCTGAGCGAGCTGCGGGACCTGGTCCGGGGCATCCACCCGCCGGTGCTGGCCGACCGCGGCCTGGTCGACGCGGTGCAGGCGACCGCACTCGACCTGCCGCTGCCGGTCACCTTCACCGGCGGTCTGCCCGGCCGGGCCCCGGCCCCGGTGGAATCGGCCGCCTACTTCGCGGTGAGCGAGCTGCTGGCCAATGTGGTCAAACACGCCGGGGCCTCGCACGTATGGATCGAGATAGGGCACAGTGACGGGCTGCTGCGGATATCGGTCACCGATGACGGGCGCGGTGGCGCCGACCCGTCCCGGGGAACCGGCCTCAGCGGAACCGAACGCCGACTGGCCGCCTTCGACGGGGTGCTCGCGATCAGCAGCCCGTCCGGTGGTCCGACCATCGCGAACCTGGAGATCCCGTGCGCGTTGTCATCGCCGAAGACCTCTTCCTCCTCCGGGACGGGCTGACCCGGCTGCTGGAGGCCAACGGCATGAAGGTCACCGCGGCGGTCGAGAACGGCGAGCAGCTGCTCGCCGCAGTGGCCGCCGACCGGCCCGACATCGCCGTGGTCGACGTGCGGCTGCCGCCCAGCTTCACCGACGAGGGGCTGCGTGCGGCACTGGCGGCCCGTCAGGCACACCCGGGCCTGCCCGTGCTGGTGCTGTCACAGTTCGTGGAGCAGCTGTACGCCCGCGAGCTGCTGGCCGGCAGCACCGGCGGAATCGGCTACCTGCTCAAGGACCGCGTGCTGGACGGTGCCCAGTTCATCGACGCCGTCCAGCGGGTCGCCCAGGGCGGTACCGCGATGGACCCGGAGGTGATCACCCGGCTGCTCACCCACAACTCCTCGGCCGGCCCGGTCTCCACCCTCTCCCCGCGCGAGCGGCAGGTGCTGGCGCTGATGGCCGAGGGCCGCTCCAACGCGGCGATCGCCCAGCAGCTGGTGATCACCGAGCGGGCGGTCGCCAAGCACACCGCGTCGATCTTCGTCCGGCTCGACCTCCAGCCCTCCGACGACGACAACCGCCGCGTCCTGGCCGTCCTGGCCCACCTCAACAACTCCTGAAAGACCTCGACACCCCCAGAAGGGAGCCGCCGATCACCACACCGCCGCTTTGAGGGTCCACACTTTTGAGGGGACGCGGACAAGTGATGGGCGGCCCTCCGCCGCAGGGGGCTCGCCCGCTGTGGAAGCGGTCATCTACGCTGGTGAGGTGCTCATCCTTGTTCGCCGCCGCCACGTGGACCTGCTCCGCGTGACGAGCATGTCCTGTCGACGCTCCGGCTGAACCTCGCACCCTCACCCTCAACGGCGGCCCCGAGCGGCCGCCGCCACCTCCCGGCTCCCGGAGCACCCGCCGCACCAGGCGCAGCTCCGGCCAGCTCCCGGTCGACCACCGGGACCGACCGGGACGAGACCTAGCGGATGTCACACATGACGCAGCAGCACACGCCCATACCCGGAACCGGCTCCACCGAGGCGCTCCCCGACGCCCTCCCAGTGATCGATCTCTCGCTCGCCGACGGAAGCCCGGAGGACCGCCGTCGCCTGCACGACGGGCTGCGCACCGCGGCCACCGGCGTCGGCTTCTTCCAGCTCGTCGGCCACGGCGTCACCCCGGCGGAGACGGCCGCGCTCACCGCCGCCATGCGCGCCTTCTTCGCCCTCCCCGACGCCGACCGGCTCGCCGTGAGCAACCTCAACTCCCCGCACTACCGGGGCTACACCCGCACCGGCGACGAGCGCACCGGCGGCAGCCAGGACTGGCGCGACCAGCTGGACATCGGCGCCGAGCTGCCCCCGCACGTCCCCGGCACCGGCGAGCCCCCGTACTGGTGGCTGGAGGGCCCCAACCAGTGGCCGGCCGCCCTCCCCGGGCTGCGCACCGCCGCCCTCGGCTGGATCGACCACCTCGGCGACATCGCCCGTCGACTGCTGCACGAACTCCTCGCCGCGATCGGCGCCCGCCCCGACTTCTACGACGAGGCCTTCGCGGGCCACCCCCACCTGCGCCTCAAGCTGGTCCGCTACCCCGGCACCGCCCCGAACGGCGCCGGCCAGGGCGTCGGCGCCCACAAGGACTACGGCTTCATCACGCTGCTGCTCCAGGACACCGTCGGCGGCCTCCAGGTCGAGCGCCCGGACGGCACCTTCCTGGACGTCCCCCCGCTCGACGGCGCCTTCGTCGTCAACCTCGGCGAACTCCTGGAAGTGGCCACGGACGGCTACCTCAAGGCCACCAGCCACCGTGTGGTCAGCCCGCCCGGCGCCCGCGAGCGCTTCTCCGTGCCCTTCTTCTACAACCCCCGCCTCGACGCCCACATCGAGCCGCTCGACTTCCCGCTCGCCCACCACGCCCCCGGCGCCACCGAAGACCCCGAGAACCCCCTCTTCGCCGACTTCGGCCTCAACGAATGGAAGGGCTACACCCGAGCCCACCCCGAAGTCACCCGCCGCCACCACGCCACCCTGGCCGAACCCGCCGCCCTGGCCGCACCGGCCGCCCCCGCCGCCCACTGACGCCGGACGAACCCTCGTCGACGCCCCTGCCACCGATCGGACCCGGCACAGCAACCCGGTCCCGGCGGTGGCGGGGGCGTCGCCGTGCCACCCCGGCACCGATGCGGCTGCCTCGGCACGCCGGTGGCGCGGGCCCCGAAGGGGTCGCGGCACCGGCGCGGGACAGCGGCGAAGGAATCCGACCGGTCGGCTCAGCAGAGCGGGCCGCCATCGCGCCGGCCCAGAGCCGCCCGCGGCTCGACCTCGGTTGCCGCACCCGCCGAGCAGTACGACACCAGCAGGCTCGCGGCCCGCGCCAGCACCCGGACCGACGACGGATCCGACAGCGCCGCCCGGCGCTCACCGACCCAGCGACCCGCGACCTGCCGCCACATCACCGAACCCCGAGCCAGTCCCATCGCGCCCATCGCCTCCCGACGGTTGGCACGCACGGCGTCCGTCGCACGTAGCGCCCTCCCCTCCCCGCAGCGACAGCCCGACGGCCCAACACCCCAACACCCCAACACCCCGGCAGTCCGGCAAGCGGTGGACCCGCGGAGCGGCCACTGTCACACTGCTGGTGTCACAGCAGGAGTGTGCCAGCGCGGGAGGCAGCAGATGGGGGAGCACGGCGCCGTTGTGGGGGAGGTGCGGCTGACGGTGGACGAGTTGGCGGCGCGGGCCGGGGTGACGGTGCGGACGGTGCGGTTCTACGGAACGAAGGGGTTGCTGCCGCCACCGGAGTTGGGGCCGCGCCGGGTGGGGTTGTACGGGGCGGCGCACCTGGACCGGTTGGGGCTGATCGAGGAGTTGCAGCGGCAGGGGCTGACGCTGGCGGCGATCGAGCGGTACCTGGCGCGGCTGCCGGAGGACAGTACGCCGCTGGATCTGGCGATCCACCGTGCACTGGTGGCGTCCTGGACGCCGGAGACCCCGGAGGAGGCCACCCGGGCACAGCTGGAGCGGCGGGCCGGGCGGGGGCTGTCCGAGCAACAAGTGGAGCGGCTGGTCGCGATGGGCGCGCTGGAGCGGACGGCGGATCCGGAGGTGTTCCGGGTGGATCCGGGTCTGCTGCCGCTGGGGGTACGGATCCTGGACGTGCCGATCCCCCTGGAGACGCTGCTGGCCGCGCGGGCCGTGGTGCTGGAGCACAGCCGGGCGACGGCCCGGGAGTTGCAGCGGCTGTTCCGGGAGACGGTGTGGAAGCCGTACCGGGAGAGCGAGCCGGCCCCGGACGAACTGGCCCGGATGAAGGCACTGACCGACCACATCCAGCCGATGGTGGCGCAGGCGCTGGTCACGGCGTTCCAGCGGTCGCTGCGGGAGGAGCTGGGCGAGGAACTCGCCGGGGAGCCCAGCGGGAATCCGACCGAGGACCCGAACGGGTACCCCGACGAGGCCCCGGACAGGGACCCCGACGAGGCCCCGAACGGGAAGCCGAACGGGGACCCGAAGGAGAAGCTGGACGGCGACTCGGGTGAGGCCGTGCGGGACACGACCTCACCCGAACTCGGATCCGCCTGAACCGGGGACCGGATCAGTCCGTGAAGGTCCGCCCCTCCGCCGCGATCCGCTCCAGCAGCGCCGGGGGCGCGAACCGCTCGCCGTACGCGGCGGCGAGTTCGCGGGCGCGGGCCGCGAAGCCGGCCGGGCCGCCCTGGTAGCCGTTGATGTACTGGAACACGCCGCCCGTCCAGGCCGGGAAGCCGATACCCAGGATCGAGCCCACGTTGGCGTCGGCGACCGAGGTCAGCACACCCTCCTCCAGGCAGCGCACCGAGTCCAGCGCCTCGCTGAACAGCATCCGCTCCTTGAGGTCCTCGAACGGGACCTCGACCCGGTCAACATCGTCGACGCCGTCGGCCGCGCCGCTGCCAGGACGCGCGAAGTGCTCCCGCAGCCCCGGCCAGAGCCGCCCGCGCTTGCCGTCCTCGCCGTACTCGTAGAAGCCCGCACCGCCACTGCGCCCTGGGCGGCCGAACTCGTCGACCATCCGGTCCACCACCGCGTCCGCCGGGTGCGGCGTCCAGGTGCCGCCGGCGGCCTCCACCGAGCGCCGGTGCTCGTCGCGGATCTTGCGCGGCAGGGTGAGGGTCAGCTCGTCCATCAGGGAGAGCACCTTGGCGGGGTAGCCGGCCTGGGCGGCGGCCTGCTCGATGCTGGACGGGTGGATGCCCTCGCCGACCATGGCGACGCCCTCGTTGAGGAACTGGCCGATCACCCGCGAGGTGAAGAAGCCGCGGGAGTCGTTGACCACGATCGGGGTCTTGTCGATCTGCCGGACCAGGTCGAAGGCGCGGGCGAGCGCCTCGTCCCCGGTCTGCGGGCCACGGATGATCTCGACCAGCCGCATCTTGTCGACCGGCGAGAAGAAGTGCAGGCCGATGAAGTCGCCGGTACGCTGGACGCCCTCCGCGAGCAGGCCGATCGGCAGGGTGGAGGTGTTGGAGCAGAGCAGCGCGTCGGGAGCGACGAAGCCCTCGATCTCCTGGAACACCTTGTGCTTGAGCTCGGTGTTCTCGAAGACGGCCTCGATCACCGCGTCACAGCCGGCCAGGTCGGCGGCGTCGGCGGTGGGGGTGATCCGGGCGAGCAGGGCGTCGCGCTTGGCCTCGGTGGAGCGGCCGCGGGCGACGGCCTTGTTCAGCAGCCCCTCGGAGTAGGCCTTTCCGCGCTCGGCGGCCTCCAGACTCACGTCCTTGAGCACGACCTCGATGCCCGCCTTGGCACAGGCGTAGGCGATGCCGGCGCCCATCATCCCGGCCCCGAGTACCGCGACCTTGCGGACCAGCCGCTTCTCGAACTCCTTGGGGCGCCCGGCACCGGAGTTGACCGCCTGCATGTCGAAGAACAGCGCCTGGATCATGTTCTTGCTGGTCTGCCCGCAGGCCAGCTCGGTGAAGTAGCGGGCCTCGATCACCATCGCGGTGTCGACGTCGACCTGGCTGCTCTCCACCGCGGCGGCCAGCACGTTGCGCGGCGCCGGGTAGGGCGCGCCGTTCAGCTGCTTGCGCAGGTTGGCCGGGAAGGCGGGCAGGTTGGCGGCGAAGGCGGGGGTGGCCGGGGTGCCGCCGGGGATCTTGTAGCCCTTGACGTCCCAGGGCTGGACCGCCGTCGGGTTGGCCTCGATCCAGGCCTTCGCGCGGGCGGCCAACTCCTCGGGGGTGTCGACCAGTTCGTGTACCAGGCCGTGCTCCAGCGCCTGAGCCGGGCGGTACTGGCGGCCCTGCAGCAGGAACTTCAGCAGGGCGTCGGTGATGCCGAACAGCCGTACCGTACGGACCACTCCGCCGCCGCCCGGCAGCAGGCCGAGGGTGACCTCGGGCAGGCCGATCCGGCTGGCCGGGGTGTCCAACGCGATCCGGTGGTGGCAGGCGAGGGCGATCTCCAGGCCGCCGCCGAGCGCGCTGCCGTTGACAGCGGCGACGACGGGCTTACCGAGGGTCTCCAGGGTGCGCAGCGAGCGCTTGATCCGCATGGACTTCTCGAAGACGGCCTCGGCGTCCCCGGGCTGGGCGGCGGAGAGCATCCGCAGGTCTCCCCCGGCGAAGAAGGTCTTCTTGCCGGAGGTGATCACTACGCCGCGCAGGGCGTCCCCGAGCCCGGCCAGCCGCCCGACCACGGCCTCGAAGTCGGCGGTGAAGGCCTCGTTCATGGTGTTGACGGACTGGGTGGGGTCGTCGAGGACGAGGGTGACCACGCCGTCCTGGTCCTGCTCCCAGCGGATGGTGGTGGTGTCGCTCATCAAGTTCTCCAGGTCTACCGGTCTGCTGGGGAGGGGGTCAGACGCGCTCGACGACGGTGGCGATGCCCATGCCGCCGCCCACGCAGAGGGTGATCAGGCCGTAGCGCAGGTCGCGCCGCTCCAGCTCGTCGATCACGGTGCCGAGCAGCATCGCGCCGGTGGCGCCGAGCGGGTGGCCGAGGGCGATCGCGCCGCCGTTGACGTTCACCTGGTCGTGGCGGAAGCCGAGTTCGCGGATGAAGCGGAGCGCGACCGCCGCGAAGGCCTCGTTGATCTCGACCAGGTCGATGTCGGCGGCGGTGAGGCCGGCCTTGGCGAGCGCCTTGCGGGTGGCCGGGGCCGGGCCGGTGAGCATGATGGTGGGCTCGGAGCCGGAGACGGCGGCGGAGACGATCCGGGCGCGCGGGCGCAGCCCGTACCGCTCGCCGACCTCACGGTTGCCGATCGCGACGAGCGCGGCGCCGTCCACGATGCCGGAGGAGTTGCCCGCGTGGTGGACGTGGTCGATGGCCTCCACCCAGTGGTACTTCTGCAGCGCGACGGCGTCGAAGCCGCCGGCCTCGCCGATCTGTGCGAAGGAGGGCTTGAGGCCGGCCAGGGTCTCGACGGTGGTGCCGGGGCGGATGAACTCGTCGCGCTCCAGCACGACCAGGCCGTTGCGGTCGCGCACCGGAACCACCGAGCGGTCGAACAGGCCGTCCGCCTGGGCCTTGGCGGCGCGGGCCTGGGACTCGGCGGCGAAGGCGTCCACGTCGGTGCGGGAGAAGCCCTCGATGGTGGCGATGAGGTCGGCGCCGATGCCCTGCGGGGCGAAGTTGGTGTCGTACGCGGTCATCGGGTCGGCGAACCAGGCGCCGCCGTCGGAGGCCATCTTGACCCGGGACATCGACTCCACGCCGCCGGCCAGGATCAGGTCCTCCCAGCCCGAACGGACCTTGGCGGCGGCCAGGTTGACGGCTTCCAGGCCGGAGGCACAGAAGCGGTTCTCCTGGACGCCGGCCACCGTGTCGGGCAGGCCGGCCGCGATGGCGGCGATCCGGGCGATGTCGGAGCCCTGGTCGCCGATCGGGCTGACCACGCCGAGCACGATGTCGTCGATCGCAGCCGGGTCCAACTCCGGGTAGCGGCTCCGCAGTTCACGGATCAGGCCGACGACCAGGTCGATCGGCTTGGTGCCGTGCAGCGAGCCGTTGGCCTTGCCGCGGCCGCGCGGGGTGCGGATCGCGTCGTAGACGTACGCTTCGGTGGTCACGATGGAAATGCCTTTCGGGGCAGGGGGGGTTCCTGAGGGTTCCGAGGGTTCCCGAGGACTCCGGAGGGTTCCCGAGGGTTCCGGGGGTTCCGGGGGTTCCGGTGGTTCCTGAGGGGGCTCAGCCGAGGATGGAGCGGCCGACGATCTCCTTCATGATCTCGGTGGTGCCGCCGTAGATGGTCTGGATGCGGCCGTCGGTGAACGCCCGGGCGACCGGGAACTCGCTCATGTAGCCGTATCCGCCGTGGAGCTGGAGGCAGCGGTCGGCGGTTCGCTTCTGCAGTTCGGTGGCCCACCACTTGGCCATCGAGGCATCGGCCGGGGTGAGCGCGTAGCGGTTGTGCTCGGTGATGCAGCGGTCGACGAAGGTCCGGGTGATCGCGCACTCGGTGGCCAGTTCGGCGATCTCGAAGCGCACGTGCTGGAGCTTGGCCAGCGGACGGCCGAAGGCCTCGCGCTGCTTGACGTAGTCGGTGGTGATCTCGACCAGGTACTCGGCGCCGGCGATCGCCGCGGCGGCGATGGTGAGTCGCTCCTGGGCGAGGTTCTGCATCAGGTGGATGAAGCCGCCGTTGAGCTCGCCGACCAGGTTCTCCTTCGGCACCCGGACGTCCTCGAAGAACAACTCGGCGGTGTCCTGGGCCTTCTGGCCGATCTTGTCGAGGTTGCGGCCGCGCTCGAAACCGGGCATGCCGCGCTCGACGGCCAGCAGGCTCAGGCCGTGCGAACCACCCTCGGGGGTGGTGCGGGCGACCACGATCACCAGGTCGGCGAGGATGCCGTTGGAGATGAAGGTCTTGGCGCCGTTGAGCAGGTAGTGGTCGCCCTGGTCGACCGCGTGGGTGCGGATGCCCTGCAGGTCGGAGCCGGTGCCCGGCTCGGTCATCGCGATCGCGGTGATCAGCTCGCCGGTGCAGAAGCCGGGCAGCCAGCGGCGCTTCTGCTCCTCGGTGGCGAGCGAGGTGAGGTACGGGCCGATGATGTCGTTGTGCAGGCCGATCGCCAGCCCGGACACACCGGCCCGGGTGAACTCCTCGGCCAGCACGGCGGCGTAGCGGAAGTCCGGGGTGCCGCCGCCGCCGTACTCCTCGGGGACGGCCAGGCCGAGCAGGCCCTGGCGTCCGGCCGCGAGCCAGACGGAGCGGTCGACGATGCCCGCCTTCTCCCAGCGGTCGTAGTGCGGCAGCACCTCCTTGGCGAGGAAGGCCTTCACGGTGGCCCGGAAGTCCTCGTGCTGCTCGGTGAAGATCTCGCGCTGCAACGCTACGCTCCTTGTTCCGCTTCGGAGTTGACGGCCGACGGGTCGAGGGACGGCACGCCCCAGTCCCGGGCGACCTCTGCGGTGTCCGCGCCCGGCCGGGCCGGCGGGCGGCGCAGCGCGCCGGGGGTGACGGAGAAGCGTGGGGCGGGGGCGGGCTGGGTGACGCCGTCCGCCTCGACGTACGTACCGCGCGCCGTCAGGTGTCCGTCCGCAGCTGCCTGACGCATGGTCAGCACAGGTTCCACGCAGGCGTCCGAGCCGGTGAAGACGGCCTCCCACTCGGCCCTGGTCCGGGTGGCGAAGCGGGCGGCGATCCGGGTGCGCAGTTCGGGCCAGCGGGCGAGGTCGTACTGTCCGGGCGCGTCCGGGCCCAGCTCCAGCAGCCGGGCGAACTCGGCGTAGAACCGGGGCTCCAGCGCGCCCACCGCGAGGTGTCCGCCGTCGGCCGCCCGGTAGATCGCGTAGAACGGCGCACCGCCGTCCAGCAGGTTCACGCCCCGGCGGTCCTGCCAGTGCCCGGCCGCGAGCAGGCCCCACAGCATGCTGCCCAGGTGCGCCGCGCCGTCCACGATCGCGGCGTCGACCACCTGGCCGGCACCGGTCGCCCGGGCGTGGTGCAGCCCGGCGAGCAGGCCGACGACCAGATAGAGCGAGCCGCCCGCGTAGTCCCCGAGCAGGTTGGCCGCGATCCCCGGCGCCTCGCCCGCTCCTCCCTGCGCCGCGACCATCCCGAGCACCCCGGCCACCGCCGAGTACCCGAGGTCGTGCCCGGCGGTCGCGGCCCGCGGCCCCTGTTGCCCCCACCCGGTCATCCGCCCGTACACCAGCGCCGGATTGCGCGCCAGACACGCCTCCGGCCCGACCCCGAGCCGCTCCGCGACACCCGGCCGGTAGCCCTCGATCAGCAGATCCGCCCGCTCCACCAGCTCCAGCACCCGCCCGGGCCCCTCGGGCGACTTGAGGTCGATCAGCACCGACCGCTTGTTCCGGTTGGTCAGGTCGTACGCCGGATCCGTCCCGAGCGGCGAGGGATCCGGCCGGTCCACCCGCACCACGTCCGCCCCGAGATCCCCCAACAGCATCGCCGCGAACGGCCCCGGTCCGATCCCCGCGAGCTCCACCACCCGCACACCCGCCAACGGCCCCGGACCGCCGACGCCGCCCGCTGGACTGCCTGTGTCACGCACTGGCCGCAGACCCCTTCAGGGTTTGACAGTAAAGCTGTAACACTCGCGATGATAGGGAAGCGACCGGCCGGTAACAAGCCCTCCTCCCCCGCCCCGCATCGCCGGCTCCCCCATGGTGAACCCTCGACGAACCCGGCAACTCCCCGCGCAACCGGCACCACGGAGGGCGCGGACGCGCGAGCCGATCCCGCGGCCGGGAGAAATGGGGGACGCGCGTCAATGTAATGGCCTATGGTGCCACCTATCTATTACGGACACCGCGGGGAAGTGCCATGACCACTATTGACCGGACCACCACTGCCCGGACCACCACCGCCCGCACGATCGTCGCCGTCTCCGAGCGGCTGGTGCTGACGCGGCCGCAGGAGGACGACGTGGAGGCGATGTTCGCCATCCACGGGGATCCGGAGACCAACCGGTACAACCCGCATGGGCCGCAGCGGGACATCGCGCAGGCGCAGGAGATGCTGGACGGGTTCGTGGCGGACTGGCCGCGGGACGGGGTGGGGTACTGCGCGGTGGCGACGCGGGAGGAGCCGGGGGTGATCATCGGGTTCGCCGGGCTGTATCTGCACACACTGGACGGCGAGCAGGTGTTCAACCTGTACTACCGGTTCCGGCCCTCCGCGTGGGGCAAGGGATACGCCGCGGAGGCGGCGCGGGCGGCGATGGCGGAGGCGCTGCCGCGGTTCCCGGGGATTCCGGTGATCGCGCTGATCCGCGCGGACAACCTGCCCTCGCGGCGACTCGCGGAGCGGCTCGGGCTGGTGGCGGACCCGGACGGGCGGGTCGACCACGAGGAACGGCTGATCCACCGAATGGCGTGAGCCCGAAGATCCCCCGCCGGGGGGAGGGGGATCGGACGCCGGGCGGAGGCGGCGGCCCGGGGCGCGGGGCGACCGTGGGGGCATGAAGATCGATGAGGACGCGGTACGGGCCGGAGCGGCCTGGACCGCGGTGGCGGCGACGGTGCCGTACCTGACGCTCAAGGTGCTGTGGCTGACCGGGTGTCCGGTGGGATCGGACGATCCCGGGCAGCTGGACCGGCTATGGCTGCTGAACCTGCTGACCTTCGGAATGGACGCCATCGCCGTGGCCCTGGCGCTGGCGTTCGTACGGCCGTGGGGGCGGCGGGTGCCGGCCGGGCTGGTGGCGTTCCCGATGTGGGTGGCGACCGGGCTGCTCGGCACCATCCTGGTCGCGCTGCCGCTGTACCTGTCGAGCGTCCTGGTGCTGGGGCCGGAGCGCAGCAGCGGGCAGAGCGCCGACACCGGCATCACCGACTGGGTGTTCCTCGTCGTGTACGGCGGGTTCACCGTGCAGGGGTTGGCGCTGATCACCGCTTTCACGCTGTACGCCCGTGAGCGCTGGGCCGACCTCCTGCGGGCGCGGATCGGCGACCTACCGCGCTCCCCCACCCTGGCCGCGCAACGCAGTCTCGGCTGCGTCGCGACGCTGCTCGGCCTCGGCGTCGCGGCGGCCCGGGTGTACTGGGCGGCGGGCGGCACGGCCGGGATGCCGATCGCGATGGCGGAGGAGCACCCCCGGGGCGTGGCGGTGATGGACGCGGTGGCCGCGGTGATGGCGGTGGCCGCGCCCGCGGCGCTGCTGGTGCTGGTGTTCCGGGTCCGGCCGGGCGGGCGGTTGCGCGGTCCGCTGCTGGTGGCCTGGACGGCGGCCGGATCGCTGTTCGGCTGGGGCAGCTGGCAGTTGGTGGCCTTCGGCGTGACGACGACCAGGGTGACCGAGCTGCGGACGGCGGTGCCCGGGCTGATGCCCCTGGTGCAGGCCGGACAGGTGGTGGCCGCGGTGTTGGTGCTGGCCGTGGGCGCGATGGCCCTGTGCGAACGGGCCGCCGTCAAGGAGTCGGCGCCACCGGGCGAACGGGCGGCGGACGAGGAGCCGGCGCCGTCGAGCGAACCGGCGACCAGGTGACGCCGACCCGCCGGGCACCCGCTGACGTAGAGTCACCCGAGTGAACACGGGGGGCGGTCGACTGCGGTCGGCGGTGGAGGCGTTGTTCGGGCGGCGGGCCCGGCTGCGCTGGGTGCATCTGGTGCTGGGCGGCGCGCTGCTGATGCCGTACTGGCTGCTGTCGGTGGTGGCGCTCGGGGCGCTCGACCCCGAGCAGCAGCACCTGTGGCAGGTTCTGCTGCAACTGCTCGCGCTGTTCACCTCGCTGCCGATGGCCGCCGTCACCGCGCTGGTGCCGACCGTCAGGGGACTGGAGGGCGCGGCCGCGCGGGCGCTGTGCGTGGTGGAGCGGCCGGAGGAGCTGGCCACCGGGCCGGCTCGGTCGTGGGGGGCGAGGTGGCGCACCGCGGTCTGGTTCGTGCTGCACCTGTTCTGCGGCGGGGTGGTCGCCGGGATGACGCTCGCCGGGGTGCCGTTCTCGATCGTGCTGGTGATGAGCCTCGGCGGATCCCAGGACCTAGGCCGGTACTGGGAGAACCGTTTCCCCGGCTGGATGCTCACCGGCCCGGCGCTGGGTCTGGCCGTCCTGCTGCTCGTCGTCGGCACCAGCGCCGCCTGCGGCGCGCTGCTCGCCCGGTGGGCGCCCGCCCTGCTCGGGCCGACTCCGGAGGAGCGGCTGGCCGCCGCCGAGCGGCGGGCCACCGTGCTCGCCCAGCGCAACCGGCTGGCCCGCGAGCTGCACGACTCGGTCGGGCACGCGCTCAGCGCGGTCGGCATCCAGGCCTCGGCGGCGGCCCGGGTGCTGCGCACCGACCCGGACTTCGCCGCCGAGGCGTTGCGGGCGATCGAGGAGACCGCGCGGGGGGCCGTCGCCGAACTGGACACCGTGCTCGGGCTGCTGCGCGAGGAGGAGGCCACCGCCGGACCGGCCGGGCCCACGCTCGCCGAGCTCGACGACCTGCTGCGCCAACTCGCCCGCACCGGCGTGACGGTGGACGCCGAACTGGACCCGGGCCTGACCGCGCTGCCCGCCGAGGTCTCCCGCGAGGCGTACCGGATCGTGCAGGAGGGCCTGACCAATGTGCTGCGGCACGCCGGGCCCGCCCCGGCCGGACTGAGGGTCGCGCTCGGCACGCGCCGACTGGAGATCGAACTGACCAACCCGCTCGGCCCCGCCCGCCCCAGCCGCCCCGGCGGCGGGCGCGGACTGCGCGGGATCGGGGAACGCGCCACGGCCCTGCGCGGCGGAAGCACGGCGGGGCCGAGCGAGGACGGAACGACGTGGCGGCTGGCCGTCTGGCTGCCGGTGGGAGGGACACCGTGAACGAGAACACCGCTACCGGGACCATCCGCGTGGTGATCGCGGACGACGAACGGCTGGTCCGGATGGGCCTGCGGGTGGTGATCGACGCCGAACCGGACCTCACCGTGGTCGGCGAGGCCTCCGACGGCGCCGAGGTCGTCCCGCTGGTGCGCGAGCTGCGCCCGGACGTGGTGCTGATGGACGTCCGGATGCCCGGCATCAACGGGATCCGGGCCACCGAGCAGCTGGTCGGCGGGATGGCCGAGCCGCCGAGGATCCTGGTGGTCACCACCTTCGAGCACGACGACCACGTGTACGACGCGCTGCGTGCGGGCGCGGCCGGGTTCCTGCTGAAGCGGGCGCGGGCGGAGGAGATGGTCCAGGCGGTGCGGCTGGTCGCGCGCGGGGACTCGCTGCTGTTCCCGGCGGCCGTACGCGAACTCGCGCTGCGCCACGGCGCGGACGGCCGCCGGGACGCCGCCGCGGACCGGGGACCGATCGGGCGGCTGACCGAGCGGGAGGGGCAGGTGCTGCGGCTGATGGCCTCCGGGCTCAACAACGGCGAGATCGCCCGGCAGCTGGTGGTGAGCCAGGAGACGGTGAAGACGCACGTCGGCAGCGTGCTGGCCAAGTTGGGCGCCCGGGACCGCACCCAGGCGGTGATCGCGGCGTACGAGTCGGGGTTCGTGCTGCCCGGCTGAGCCCCGGGGAGGCGTTCGTACGGGCACGTACCGGCGCGCACGGAGGTTCCGTCCGCCCGCTACCAGCAAGTAGAGTTCGGCATTCCTCTTAGCCGTCCGATACCTCCCGTATCGCCTGGAACGAACTGGTGGCCGCATGACAGTCCGGACCAGCCCCGCGCTGTGGTGGCGCATGGGCATCGTGCTCTCGGCGGGCCTCGGCCTGTCCCTCGGGGCGGCGTCGCTGGTGTACTTCACCGTGCAGAGCAACGTGATCGTGCTCGGCTACTTCATCGGCGCGGTGTACTGGATGGTCGAGCGCGACACCGTGGACGCGCCCGCGCCCCGGCTGCGCGGCGCCGCCACGCTGTACATCCTGATCACCGGGCTGGTCTCGCACATCCTGCTCCAGCACGGCGCCAGTCCGCTGCCCGGGCTGGTCGGCGGTCCGGACCGGCTGGCGCACTGGTCGTCCTTCTTCCTGCACTACGTGACCCCGGTGATGGTGCTCGTCGACTGGCTGCTGCTGAAGCCCCGCAACGCGGCGGCCTGGAAGGACATCCCGCTCTGGCTGGCCTTCCCGCTCGGCTACGCGGCGATCGTGCTCGCCCGCAACGCGCTGTTCGCCGACTTCCCGACGCCGTACCCGTACTTCTTCTTCGACCCGACCACCAAGGGCTACGGCTACGTCTGGGGCCAGATCGCCCAGCTGACCGTCGAGTTCGTCGTGCTCGCCGCACTCGTCGTCGGGCTGGACCGGCTGGGCACCCTGGTCGCGGCCAGGCTCAGGCCCGCGAGGGCGTGAGAACCGCGGCGGCCGGCCCCGGACCCGTCCAGGGCCTCAGATCCGCCAGACGCGGATCCGGTCGGCCGCCGCGTACACGTCCGCCCGGGCGTCGGCGATGTCGCGGGCCAGCTCGACCAGCGCCCCGTACGGCGGGTCGATCCCCTCTCCGGCCGCGTGCATGTACGCGGCCGTCGTCATGCAGGCGTACAGGTTGTTGCGCACCGGGAGCGGGCGCAGCAGCACGATGGTGTGCATCAGGGTGGCCGCGCACCAGGCGGGGTCGGCGTCGTGGCCGAGTTGGGCGGTGTTCACCCGGTGCCGGGCCACGGCGGCCTGCAGCGCCGAGTAGTCCCGCACGCTGAGGTCCTCCGGGGAGGCCAGCTCCTGCACGTCGAGCAGCCAGCGCAGGTCGACGTGCAGGAGTGTCACGCCCTCGTCCCTCACCGCGCTCCGACCCTCACCGAGCCAGGTCCCGACACCGCGCCGCCGCCCCTCACGCGGCGGGCGCGTCCTCCGGGAACGCGGCGTCGAACTCCGCCTGGTGCGCCTTCCAGAACGCCACGGCGTGGTCCACGAACACCCGGCGCTGCTGCTCCCGCACGCTCAGGTCGTGGACGTACGCCCTCACACTCTTGCCGTCCGCGGCGGCGGCCTCGCGGATCGCGGCGAGTTCGTGCTCCGTGTACTCGATGTTGAGCGCAGGCATGTCGCCGATGGTACTGCAGCGCAGGCAAGTTGGGAGCAGGTCAAGAGGTGGTCCCTCCGAACCGGCCACCGCACCGGCGCCCGCGCCGGGGCAGCGCCGACCGCCGCACCGGCGCCCGCCACACCCCGCTACATCGGATCCACCCCCCTCAGTTCGCCGTCCAGTTCCAGCCACCTGGTCAGCCCCAGACCGCGCAGGAACGGCAGGTCGTGGCTGACCACGATCAGCGCGCCCTGGTAGGCGGCCAGTGCCTGGGTGAGCTGGCGGACGCTGGCGAGGTCCAGGTTGTTGGTCGGCTCGTCGAGCAGCAGGAGCTGCGGCGGCGGGTCGGCCAGCAGCAGGGCGGCCAGCGTCGCCCGGAACCGCTCGCCGCCGGACAGGGTGGCGGCCAGCTGGTCCGCCCTGGCGCCGCGGAAGAGGAAGCGGGCCAGCCGGGCACGGATCGCGTTGTCCCCGGCGGCCGGGGCGAACAGCTTGACGTTCTGCGCGACGGTCAGTTCGCCGTCCAGCAGGTCGAGCCGCTGCGGCAGGTAGCGCGAGGATACCGGGGTGGTGATCTCGCCCTCCAGCGGGGCGAGTTCGCCCGCGATGGTGCGCAGCAGGGTGGTCTTGCCGGAGCCGTTGCGCCCGACCAGTGCGATCCGTTCGGGGCCGCGCAGGTCGAGGTCGGCGGTGGCGCCGTAGGGCAGCCTGACCTTCTGCAGGGTGAGCACGGTGCGCCCGGCCGGCACCGCGGTGCGCGGCAGGTCGATCCGGATCTCGGCGTCGTCGCGCACGGCCTCCTCGGCGGCGGTGAGCCGCTGTTTGGCCTCCTCCAGTCGCTCGGTGTGCATGCCGGTCAGCCGGCCGGCCGTCTCCTGGCCCTTGCGCTTGAGCATCCCGGCGAAGATGTGCGGGTCGTTGCGGGTGACCGAGCGCTTCTTGCCGTAACTGGCGCTGCGCTCCAGCTTGGTGCGGGCCTCCACCAAGTCCCGCTTCTGGCGCTGGACGTCGGCCTCGGCGTTGCGCAGCAGTCGCTCGGCCGTTTCCTGCTGGGCGGCGAGGGTGCGCTCGTACTCCGCGAAGTTGCCGCCGTACCAGGTGACTTCGCCGCCCCGGAGGTCGGCGATCTGGTCGACGTACTGGAGCAGCTCGCGGTCATGGCTGACGATCAGCATGACGCCGTTCCAGCCGGCCACCGTCTCGTAGAGCCGCTCGCGGGCGGCCCGGTCGAGGTTGTTGGTGGGTTCGTCGAGCAGCAGGACGTCCGGGCGGCGCAGCAGCAGGGTGGCGAGCCGAAGCAACACCGCCTCGCCGCCGGAGAGTTCACCGGTGGTGCGGTCGAGGCCGAGGTGGTCCAGGCCGAGCCGGTCGAGGGTGGCGCGGGCGCGCTCCTCGACGTCCCAGTCCTCGCCGACGGCGTCGAAGTGCCGCTGGTCGGTGTCGCCGGACTCGATGGCGTGCAGGGCCTCGCGGGCGGCCCGGATGCCGAGCGCCTCGTCGACCCGCATCCCGGTGTCGAGCGTCAAGCCCTGCGGCAGGTAGCCGAGTTCGCCCTCGATCCGGACGGTGCCGCCGGTGGGGGTGAGCTCGCCGGCGATCAGTCGTAGCAGGGTGGACTTGCCGGCGCCGTTGAGCCCGATCAGTCCGGTGCGGCCGGGGCCGACGGCGAGGTGGAAGCCGTCCAGGACGGGCTTGCCGTCGGGCCACTCGAACGTGAGGTCGGTGCAGAGGACGGCGGTGGTGGGTTGTGCCATGTAGGGCCTCCCGGATGGTTGCTGAAAGGGGTGGTGAGCAACACGGGGAGACACCGCGGGTGCGGAACCGGAACGGCCTGAGGACAGGGGGCGCGGCAAGGCGCCACGGGGCCGTGACTGAGGTCGCACACTCACACGCCGCGCTACGGCAGCAGGGCCTGCGCGGCGGGGCGGTGTCCCGGGACCTCAGTAGAGCAACGGCCTTCTCCTTGTCTGGCTGATGACGTGTTCCACGGTAGGGAGGTCGACGGACGCCTGCAACCGATTTACCCGGGCCCCGGTTTCCGTGCCCCGGACGGAGGACGGGTGCCGATCCGGTGCCGATCCGGTGACAGCCCCGTACCGGCCGGGGGCGGATGTAAGGAGTTCCTTATCCGCATGGCAGACTCCTCACCTGCCATACCTGCGGCCCCGGGGCCGCACCCGCGGAACGGGCCGTATGGCGGTAGTCAACAGGGGGAATTGAACTCATGTCACCGATATCCCGGTCGAGCCGTGCCGTCCTGGGCGCCTCCGTCGCCGCGCTGACCATGGTGGTCGCCACCGGCTGCGGGCCGGACAACAGCGACCCGGCCGGAGCCCAGACCGCGGCTCCCAGCGTCGCGGCCAGCGCCTCCGGCAAGCCGGGCGCGGCCCCGATCAAGCTTCCGACGCTCGAAGAGCTGAAGACCTGGAAGCTCGAGGACTGGGACAAGTGGGCCCAGGCGAACGTCATCACCCCGGCGGCCAAGGGCTACTGGACCCTGCAGAAGCTCCTGAACGCCAAGCCCAAGCCGCTGCCGCAGGCGCCCGCCCAGAGCCCGACGCAGGCGCCGGCCCAGCCGACCGCGGCGCCGACCAGCGCCGCCCCGGCCCAGCCGACCGCCGCCCAGCCGCCGACCGGGCCGGACCAGCTGCCCGCCGTGGTCCCGGCGAAGCCCGTGGCGCACCCGTTCCCGAAGAACATGCACGTCAACGGCAAGATCTTCTTCAAGGACGGCAACGACGACTACGTGTGCTCCGGCACCGTCGTCTCCGACCCGGCCAACCCCGGCAAGAGCAACCTGGTGTGGACCGCGAGCCACTGCCTGCACGGCGGCAAGGGCAACAAGTACTACACCGACATCACCTTCGCCCCGGCCTTCAACAGCAACGGCGTGCTGAGCAACGGCAACGCGCAGAAGTCCAAGCTGGAGGACGCCGAGCCGTACGGCGAGTGGGGCGCCACCGCCGGCATGGTCTCGCCGCAGTGGACGCAGGAGGCCGACCCGGAGAAGGGCGGCCCCTGGAGCCAGTACGACTTCGGCATCATCAAGGTCGCCAACCCCGACCCGAACGGCAAGTCGCTGGAGGAGACCGTCGGCGGCTCGGTGCCGCTGTGGTTCAACGCCCCGCGTGACCAGCTGTCCGCCGTCTCCAACTACGGCTTCCCGGAGGGCAAGCCCTTCGACGGCGTCGAGCTGGAGCACTGCGACGGCGGCAAGCCGGCCGCGAAGGCCGGCGTCCCGGACCGCCCGGCGATGCTGATGATCGGCTGCAACATGACCGGCGGCAGCAGCGGCGGCGGCTGGTACGCCACCAAGGACGGCAAGCCGGCCCTGGTCAGCGACACCTCCATCGGCAACGGCGCCAACACCTACGAGGCCGGCCCGTACCTGGAGGACGTCGCGGCGCACATGTTCGACTACTTCTCCAAGAAGGCCAAGTGAGCCGCTGAGAAGTGATCCACGCATGATCCCGGGGGCCGCGGCCGCGTTCCAGCAGCCGCGGCCCCCGGGCCTTTCCGGCCCACCGCCCGCTCCCCGGTCACGGGCTTTTCCGGTGCCGACCCCGCTCCTCCTACAATCGGCGACATCATGAGCGCCACACTCGTAGTCAAGGACCTCAGCGCCGGCCACGGCGAACGCACCCTCTTCTCCGGCCTGGACCTGGTCGTCGCCCCCGGCGACGTGATCGGCCTGGTCGGCGTGAACGGCGCCGGGAAGTCGACCCTGCTGCGCCTGCTGGCGGGCCTGGACACCCCCGAGGCCGGCTCACTGCGGCTCAGCCCGGCGAGCGCCAACATCGGCCACCTGCCGCAGGAGCCGGAGCGGCGCCCGGGCGAGTCGGTGCGCGACTTCCTGGCCCGGCGCACCGGCGTGGCGGCCGCGCAGGCCGCGCTGGACGAGGCCACCGAGGGCCTGGTCGAGGGCCGGGAGGGCGCCGACGACGCGTACGCGGCGAGCCTGGACCGCTGGCTGGACCTCGGCGGCGCCGACCTGGAGGAGCGGGCCGAGGAGGTCGCCGACTCGCTCGGGCTGAAGGTCTCGCTCGACCTGCCGATGACGGCGCTCTCCGGCGGTCAGGCCGCCCGCGCGGGCCTGGCCTCGCTGCTGCTCTCCCGCTACGACGTGTTCCTGCTGGACGAGCCCACCAACGACCTCGACCTGGACGGCCTGGAGCGGCTGGAGTCCTTCGTCAAGGGCCTGCGCGCCGGCACCGTGCTGATCAGCCACGACCGCGAGTTCCTGGCCCGCACCGTCACCAAGGTGCTGGAGCTGGACCTGCACCAGCAGCAGGTCAACCTGTACGGCGGCGGCTACGAGGCGTACCTGGAGGAGCGGGCGGTGGCCCGCCGGCACGCCCGCGAGGAGTACGAGGAGTACGCCGACACCAAGTCCTCGCTGGAGGCCCGGGCGCAGATGCAGCGCAACTGGATGGAGCACGGCGTCCGCAACGCCCGCCGCAAGGGCGGCGACAACGACAAGAAGGCCCGCGCCACCCGCGCGGAGTCCACCGAGAAGCAGGCCTCCAAGGCCCGGCAGACCCAGCGGATGATCGAGCGGCTGGACGTGGTCGAGGAGCCGCGCAAGGAGTGGGAGCTGCGGATGGAGATCGCCACCGCGCCGCGCTCCGGCTCGGTGGTCGCCACCCTGCGCGGGGCGGTCGCCCGGC
>NZ_JBHVVI010000025.1:1561-80676 GCF_042883685.1 Kitasatospora sp. NPDC058190 | reverse complement strand
TGCCGGCCCTTTAGCCGCTCCGGGGGCAGGATTAGGGGGGTGGGCCCGCCCCGGGGTGGGTGCGGGCCCTCCGCCGTGTCCCGTGTTCCCGCTGGTCCTACTGGGCGCCGGTGATGGCCGAGAGCAGCTGCTCCAGCTCCTCCTCGCGCTCCTGCGCGGCGACGAAGAGCAGCTCGTCGCCGCCCTCCAGGGTGTCGTCCTTGCTTGGCACCAGCACCCGGCCCTCGCGGATGATGCTCACCAGCGCGGTGTCCTGCGGCCAGGTCACGTCGCCGACCCGGGTGCCGACCAGCTCGGCCTCGCCGGCCAGGGTCAGCTCGACCAGGTTGGCGTTGCCCTGGCTGAAGCGCATCAGGCGGACCAGGTCGCCGACGCTGACCGCCTCCTCGACCAGGGCGGACATCAGGCGCGGGGTGGACACGGCCACGTCCACGCCCCAGGACTCGTTGAAGAGCCACTCGTTCTTCGGGTTGTTCACCCGGGCGACCACCCGCGGCACCGCGTACTCGGTCTTGGCGAGCAGCGAGACGACCAGGTTGACCTTGTCGTCACCGGTCGCGGCGATCACCACGTGGCAGCGCTGCAGCGCCGCCTCGTCCAGCGAGGTGATCTCGCAGGCGTCGGCCAGCAGCCACTCCGCCATCGGGACCCGCTCCACCGAGATGGCGTTCGGGTTCTTGTCTATCAGCAGGACCTCGTGGCCGTTCTCCAGCAGCTCGCCCGCGATCGAGCGGCCCACGGCACCGGCCCCGGCAATGGCGACCCGCATCAGTGACCCTCCTCCTTCGGCCCCTGCGCGAACGCGGCCTCGACCACCGTCAGGTCGGTCCGGCGCACCGTCACGTGCACCAGGTCGCCCTCCTGCACCACCATCTGCGGCGAGGGCAGCACGCCCTCACCGAGCCGGGTGACGAACGCCACCCGGGCGCCGGAGGCCTCCTCCAGCAAGCTGATCCGGCGGCCGACCCAGTTCGGGTGGTAGGCGACCTCGGCCAGCTGCACGCTGCCGCTCGGGTCCTGCCACAGCGGCTCGGCGCCGCTCGGCAGCAGTCGGCGCAGCATCTGGTCGGCGGTCCAGCGGACCGTCGCCACGGTCGGGATGCCCAGGCGCTGGTACACCTCGGCGCGGCGGGGGTCGTAGATCCGGGCCGCGACGTTCTCGATGCCGAAGGTCTCCCGGGCCACGCGCGCGGCGATGATGTTGGAGTTGTCGCCGCTGGAGACGGCGGCGAAGGCGCCGGCCTCCTCGATGCCCGCCTCGCGCAGGGTGTCCTGGTCGAAGCCGACCCCGGTCACCCGGCGGCCGTTGAACCCGGCGCCCAGCCGACGGAACGCGGTCGGGTCCTGGTCGACCACGGCCACCGAGTGGCCCTGTTTCTCGAGTGTTCTGGCGAGGGCGGAGCCCACGCGGCCGCAGCCCATGATGACGATGTGCACCGGCGCTACCTCACCCGTTCCGAAGGGTTCTTGACCTGCGCAAACACCGTTCATCTCCCTTTCCCGCCCGGTGGTCCCGGGACGAGCGTTCTCGTGGGGCGTCGGCCGGACTCCGCTCGACAACCTGAGTGTTGCCCACCGACTCGTATCCGACACGCTAGCCGGTCCACTGAACGCAGTCGCGACGAAGGGGGGGATAAACGGCGCAAGCCCTACGGCGAAACCCCTACGATTCCTTAACGTGCCTATGTCGACTGACCTTCCGAAACGCATCCTGATCGGGCGCGCCCTGCGCAGCGACAAGCTCGGGGAAACCCTTCTTCCCAAGCGGATCGCGCTGCCCGTCTTCGCCTCGGACGCGCTCTCCTCGGTCGCGTACGCCCCCGAGGAGATCCTGCTCACCCTCTCCGTCGCGGGCGCCTCGGCGATCCACTTCTCCTGGCAGATCGGCCTCGTCGTGGCGATCGTGATGCTCGCCGTGGTCGCCTCGTACCGGCAGAACGTGCACGCCTACCCGAGCGGGGGCGGTGACTACGAGGTGGCGACCGTCAACCACGGGCCGGCCGCCGGTCTGGTGGTCGCGGCGGCCCTGATGGTCGACTACGTGCTGACCGTGGCCGTGTCCACCACCTCGGGCGTCGCCAACGTGGTCTCCGCCGTTCCGGCGCTGCGCGGGCACGAGATGATCGTGTCGGTGGTCGTGGTCGTGCTGCTGATGGGCATGAACCTGCGCGGCGTCCGTGAGTCCGGCTCCGCCTTCGCGGTGCCCACCTACGCCTTCATGGCGGGCGTGATCGGGATGGTCGGCTACGGGGTGTTCCGGCATTTCGTGCTCGGCCAGGACATGCCCGCCGAGAGCTCCGGCTTCCACCTCGCCGCCATCCCGGGCAACGACTCGTTGGCCGGGTTCGCGATGGTGTTCCTGCTGCTGAAGTCCTTCTCCTCCGGCTGCGCCGCGCTCACCGGTGTGGAGGCGATCTCCAACGGCGTGCCGGCCTTCCGCAAGCCGAAGAGCAAGAACGCGGCCACCACGCTGCTGATGATGGCCTCCGTCGCCGTGGTCATGTTCATGGGCATCATCTGGCTGGCCCGGCTGACCGGGGTGCAGATGGCCGAGAACCCGGCCGAGCAGCTGGTCGGCTCCGGGCCCGACTACCACCAGAAGACCGCGCTGGCCCAGATCAGCGAAGCCGTCTTCAGCAACTTCACGCCCGGCTTCTACTTCGTCGCCGCCGTCACCGGCCTGATCCTGGTGCTGGCCGCCAACACGGCCTTCAACGGCTTCCCGGTGCTCGGCTCGATCCTGGCCCAGGACCGCTACCTGCCGCGCCAGCTGCACACCCGCGGCGACCGGCTGGCCTTCTCCAACGGCATCATCCTGCTGGCGATCGCCGCGATCCTGCTGATCATCGCCTTCGACGCGGACCCGACCAGGCTGATCCAGCTCTACATCGTCGGCGTCTTCGTCTCCTTCAACATGAGCCAGTCCGGCATGATCCGGCACTGGACCCGGCGGCTGCGCACCGAGACCGACCCGGTCGAGCGCCGGCACATGCAGCGCAGCCGGGCGATCAACGGCTTCGGCCTGGTGATGACCATGGCGGTGCTGATCGTCGTGCTGGTCACCAAGATCGGCCACGCCTGGATCGCGATCGCCGCGATGGCCGTGCTGTTCGTGATGATGAAGGGCATCCGCCGCCACTACGACCGGGTCTCCGAGGAGCTCACCGCCGCCGAGGAGCCGGACGACGTGGTGCCGCCCACCCGGGTGCACGCGATCGTGCTGGTCTCCAAGCTGCACAAGCCGGCGCTGCGCGCCCTCGCGTACGCCAGCCTGGCCCACGCCCACACGCTGGAGGCGCTCACCGTCAACGTCGACCCGGCGGACACCACGGCGCTGCGGCGGGAGTGGGACGAGCGCGGCATCGAGGTGCCGCTCAAGGTGCTGGACTCGCCGTACCGCGAGATCACCGGGCCGGTCCTCGACTACGTGAAGAACCTGCGGCGCAGCAGCCCGCGCGACGTGGTCTCGGTCTACATCCCGGAGTACGTGGTCGGCCACTGGTACGAGCACCTGCTGCACAACCAGAGCGCGCTGCGCCTCAAGGGGCGGCTGCTGTTCAAGCCCGGGGTGATGGTCACCTCGGTGCCGTGGCAGCTGGAGTCCTCGGAGCGGCGCAAGCCGCAGAAGGCCTGGTCGCCGCCGGGTGCCGTCCGCCGTGGCGAGCCGCGGGCGCCGAAGGCCGTAAAGTCGAAGGATTCCGTCTCCACCGGTGCGACCGCCGGTGACACCTCCGACCGCAGCAAGGACTCCTCCCAGTGACGCGCAACACTCCGCCCCGTTCCTCGGGCTCCTCCGGTGCCTCCGGCAAGGGCAAGGGCGCCCGTCGGGGCGGCTCCCAGCCCGGGCAGGTCGCCCGGCCGCGCTGGGGCAAGCCGAACCGCCCGGAGGCCACCGACCGTGACGGTCTGACGGCGCGCACGGCGCCGATCGTGCCGGGGGAGGCCCGTTCGGAGGCCCCGGTCGAGAAGCCCGTCAGGGCCGAGAAGTCCGCGCGCGGTGAGAAGGGTGCCCGCGCGGAGAAGGGCGCGGCGGCCGAGAAGGGCGCCGCCGGGGCGGCCCGGAAGGCGCCGCGCAAGCAGGCGGTGCGCCCGCCGAAGGCGCTGCGCACGGCCGCCGCGCGGGTGCCGCGGCCGGAGAAGCCGTCCGGCGAGCCGCTGGTCGGGCAGCGCTACGAGGTCGAGGTCGGCCCGGTCGCGCACGGCGGCGGGCACTGCGTGGCCCGGCACGAGGGCCGGGTGCTGTTCGTCCGGCACGCGCTGCCGGGCGAGAAGGTGGTCGCGCTGGTGACCGAGGGCACCACCACCTCGCGCTTCCTGCGGGCCGACGCGGTGGAGGTGCTGGAGCCGGCCAAGGACCGGATCGAGGCGCCGTGCCCGTTCGCCGGGCCGGGCAAGTGCGGCGGCTGCGACTGGCAGCACGTGACCCCGGGTGGTCAGCGCAAGCTCAAGGCGGCGGTGCTGACCGAGCAGCTGGCGAAGCTGGCCGGGCTCACCCCGGCCGAGGCGGGCTGGGACGGCAGCGTCGAGCCGGTCGGCGGCAAGTTGCCGGCCGGGCAGGTGCCGGCCTGGCGCACCCGGGTGCAGTACGCGGTGGACGCGGAGACCGGCAAGGTCGGCCTGCGCAAGCACCGCTCGCACGACGTGCAGCCGGTGGACCGCTGCCTGATCGCCGCCGAGGGCGTCACCGAGCTGGGCATCGAGTCCCGCGACTGGCCGGGCGTGGCGAGCGTCGAGGCGATCGCCGCGACCGGCTCCTCGGACCGTCAGGTGGTGCTGACCCCGCGCGACGGCGCCCAGCTGCCGCTGGTCGAGCTGGACAAGCCGGTGTCGATCGCCCGGGTGGACGAGCAGGGTGACCTGCACCGGGTGCACGGGCGCAGCTTCGTCCGCGAGCGGGCGGCCGGGCGGACCTGGCGGGTCAGCAACGGCGGCTTCTGGCAGATCCACCCGGAGGCGCCGGACACCCTGGTCGACGCGGTGCTGGACGGGCTGGACCCGCAGTGGGGCGAGAACGCGCTCGACCTGTACTGCGGCGTCGGCCTGTTCGCGGGCGCGCTGGCCGACCGGGTCGGCGAGGACGGCGCGGTGCTCGGCATCGAGTCGGCCAAGCAGGCCGTGGTCGACGCCCGGCACAACCTGGCCGCGCTGGACAACGTGCGGATCGAGTGCGACCGGGTCGAGACGCTGTTGCCGCGCACCGGCATCACCGCCACCGACCTGATCGTCCTGGACCCGCCGCGCTCGGGCGCCGGCCGCGAGACGGTCGCCCACCTGGTGGGCCTGGAGGCGCGCCGGATCGCGTACGTGGCCTGCGACCCGGCGGCGCTCGCCCGGGACCTGAAGTTCTTCCGCGAGGGCGGCTACCGTCCGGTGTCGCTGCGGGCCTTCGACCTGTTCCCGATGACGCACCACTTCGAGTGCGTAGCGATCCTGGAGCCGGCCGGGGAGTGACCCCGTTGTCGAGGAGGCGGCACCCGTCCGGCACGGGTGCCGCCTCCTCGGCGTTTCGGGGCGCGGCTACTCGTTGTGCTCCTCTTCGTCGGCGCTGTGCGGAAGGTCGATGCCGTGCTGGGCGGCGAGCCGAAGGAGCCCGGCGATCCGGCCCTCGTACGCCTGGACGCCGTCGGCGTCCCCTTGGGCCTGGGCCTCCGCGAGGTCCCGGCGGGCCTGGGCGAGCTGCTCGCGCAGCTCCTGGTCGAATATGGCTGTCATTGCCGGCCTCCAGACCGGTCGGTGCCGCTCGGGGGAACGCTCAGGAGAGTTCAGGGTCCCGGATGGTGAAGGACTCTTCAAGTCTCGCTCGTCCCGGTGGGGATGGGGTGGCGGTGGGGCGGGTATGGGAGCTGGGCCGCCTCCGGCGGGTCCGGCGGCGGGTCAGGTGGCGGTTTCGGTGGCGGTTTCGGTGACGGCTTCGGTGACAGAAGGTTGCGCGGGGGCGTGCGGCAGGTGTGCGTGCGGTGTGCGTGCGCCCTTGTTGTGCTAGCACTTCGGCGCTAGCTTGAACGGCATGGGCAAGAAGCAGCTGAACGTCCGAGTGGACGCCACGACCGCGGAGATGGCCCGGGAGCGGGCGGAGCAGCAGGGGATCAGCATGAACCAGTACATCGAGCGCCTGGTCCAGCAGGACATGGGTGAGTCAGGGCGGGCCTTCGTCGACGCGGCCGCGCAGTTCATGAAGGAGTACGAGACGGCGTTCCTCGCCGAGTTCGGGGAGCCGGGCGAGATCCAGGACGTGCGCCGTTGAAACTGGAGGTCGACCTCTCGTGGTTGCTCATGACCGCCGAGCAGTACACGCCCGGTGACCCGCAGGTCACCGACTACGGCTCGCTGCTCGCGGCCGTCACCCGGCACCAGGCCGAGATCTTCGACATCGCCGTCTACCCCGAACCTCAGGACCGCGCCGCCGCGCTGATGCACCAGTTGATCCGGGTGCCGGCCCTGGAGAAGACCAACGAGCTCTACGCGACCGCCGTCGCCTACGCCTACCTCGTCGCCAGCGGCTGCACCGTCGCCACCACCGCCCGCGAGGTGCGCAGCCTGTCCCGGGCCATCCGGGAGGGGAGGCTCGGGGTGTCCGGGGTCGCGGAGCGGCTGGCGGCCTGGGTGGTGGACGAGGCCGAGGGGGAGGGTGTCAGCGGGGCGGACGACGAGGACGAGGACGACGACTGATCGCCGGGCCCTCGGGCCGTGGGGCTGTTGGCCGCGGGGCTGTTCGACGGTTTGGCCGACCGCTCGGCCGCCCGACTGGCCGGCCCGCCCGGTCGGTTGACCGGCCGCCCGGTTGATCGCCGTCCTCGCCGCTGCGGCTCAGGGCTCCGCGATGAGGGCCGTCGCGAACGGGCGGAAGCCGGCCCGGCGGTAGATCCGGGCGACGTCCTCGTCGGAGGCGGACAGGAACACCGTCCGCACGCCGTTGGCGCGCGCGTGCGCCACCAGGGTCGCGGTGACAGCCAGGCCCAGGCCGCGACGGCGCGCGGACGGGAGCGTCCCGACCCCGACCACCTCGGTGACCGGGCCCACCGGGTTGTGCTGGCCCGCGCACAGCACCTCGGTGCCGTCCAGGGCGGCGGCCAGCACGGTCACGCCGTCGGTGAGGCGCCGGGCGATCCGCGCCACTCCGCCGTCGGCCGTCAACTTCGCCGCGCTCTCGGCGAGTTCGGCCGCTCCCGCAGAGCCGGTGGCGGTGCCCGGGTTGCCGAAGGCCACGTGCGGGACGGCGACCGCGTCAGCCAGCTCGGGGGCGTCCGCACCCATCACCCGCACCTCCACCCGCCCGGGGAGGCCGGGCGCCGGGGCAGGCTCGTCCTGCGGGCCCAGCACCAGCAGCGGGTGCTCGTGCACCGTGAGCCCGGCCGTCTCCACGGCCGCGCGCAGCTCGGGGTTCTGCTCGGCGACCCACTCGAAGGCCTCCGGTGCGCCCAACTCCCGCTGCCGCTCCAGCACCTTGCGCACGTCCTCGGCGGTGGCGGCCGGGCCGTCGTGGCCGAGGGTCGGGCGGGCGTAGTACGGCCAGCCGGTGTCGCCCCTGCGGACGAACAGGGTCAGCGGGCCGAAGTCCTCGGCGTCGGCGGCACTGCGGGGCACGGCGTCGTAGTAGCGCTCGATCTCGTCGAGCAGGGCGCGGTCGTCGGGAACATGATCAACGGAAGTCACGGCGTGCATCCAAGCAGGGGTGTTGACGGTCCGCCACCGCTTTGTGCGGATGCCCGGGCGGCGGGTCGTGGATTGTTGCCGAACGCTTACCGGCTCGCGGTGATCTTGTGCGTACACGTCGGGCATGCTGAACCCTTCACAGCTCTGCCGAGGGGGACGGCGGACGTCCGCACTCGGCGAGGCAAGGGGGAAGACAGGCCCATGAGGCTCTGCTTTCTGGTGGAGGAGCACTACCGGCGGGACGGGATGCCGCTCGACGTGGCGCGGCAACTCGCCGCGTGGGGGCACCGGGTGGACGTGCTGCGCCCCGGGGACTCGCTGATGGTGGTCTCCGAGGCGGTGCGGGCCGGCAGCCACGACGCCTGGGTGCTCAAGACCGTCTCCGGCGGGCCCGGGCTCACCCTGCTGGAGGCAGCCGCCGCCGTGGGCCTGACCACCGTCAACGACGTGCGCTCGATCCGCGGCGTCCGGGACAAGGCGCTCGCCTCGGTCATCGCCCGTACCCGCGGCCTGCCCGTCCCGGTCACCTACGCGGCCGCCCGCTGGGAGCGGCTCGCCGAGATCCCGGCCGCCGAGTACCCGCTGGTCGTCAAGCCGGCCGACGGCAGCTCGGGGCGGGGCGTCCGGCTGGTGGCCGGGCCCGACGACCTGCCCGGCCTCGGGTCCGAACTCGCGGGCGAGGGGCTGCTGATCGCGCAGCCGTACGTGCCCAACCCCGGGACGGACCTGAAGGTGTACTGCGTCGACGGCGAGTTCTTCGCGACGGAACGTTCCTCCCCACTGCACCCCGGTCAGGGCGTTCGCGAACGGCAGGTGCCGCTGCCGGCGAGCGTGGCGCGGATCGCGGCACAGGTGGGCGAGGTGTTCGGGCTGGACCTGTACGGGCTCGACGTGCTGCTCGGGCCGGACGGGCCGGTGGTGGTGGACGTCAACGACTTCCCGAGCTTCCGGCAGGTGCCGGACGCGGTGGCCCGGGTCGCCCGAGCGGTGTTGCGGCTCGCGCGCAGCGGGACGGCCGTGTCGCCGCCCGCGCTGGTGCCGGCGGGCGGCGCCCCGTACGGCCGGCCGGGGCTCGTGGGCGGTGACCTGCTGTGAGGGTCGGGCTGATCGCGCGGGACCCGGGGCACCCGGTGCTCGCGGCCGCCGCCGAGGTGTTGGTGCGGCGCGGGTGCGAGGTGGAGGTCGTTCCGCCCGGCGGTGAGGTGGGGGTCGTTCCGTCCGGCGGCGGGGTGGGGGCGCTTGCCGATGTCTATCTGCTCAAGGCTCGTACGCCACAAGCGCTGTCGCTGGCACGGGAGTTGGAGCGTCGGGGTGCGGTCGTGGTCAACTCGGCGGCGGCGACGGAGCTCTGCCAGGACCGGGTGCGGATGGCGGAACTCGCCCGGGGCGCCGGGCTGCCGTTCGCGGCGACCGTGGCAGCCGGGCGACTGGGCGAACTCGTGCCTCCGGCTCACCCGTTCGTGGTCAAGAGCCGGCACAGCCGACGGCACGACCTGGTCGCGCGGGTCGACGGTGCGGCCCGGCTGCGGGAACTCGTCGAGCGCTGGCCGGAGGAGGAGGTGGTCACCCAGCCGTACCTGCCGGGGAGCGGCTGGGACCAGAAGCTGTGGGTGGTCGACGGGCGGGTGTTCGCGGCTCGGCGGCGCTCCGAACTCTCCCCGGACGAGGGTGGGTCCGGGGCGGCGGGGGAGTGGGAGCCGTCCGCCGGGCTGGCCGCGCTGGCACTGCGGGTGGGGGAGGTGTTCGGGCTCGACGTCTACGGGGTCGACCTACTGGACGGGGCGGCGGAGCCGGTCATCGTGGACGTCAACGCGTTCCCGGGGGTGCGCGGGCGGCCGGGCGCGCCGGAGGCGCTCGCCGGGCTGGCGTTGCGGCTGGCTGCGGAGCGGGTGGTGTCGGGGCGGGGGGTTGCGGAGCAGGTGGCTGCGCGGCGGGCGGCTGCGGAGCGGGGTCGGGTTTCGGCGGGCCGGGGTCGTTAGGCTGGCTGGCGCCCCCGAACAGCCGGGGCGAACGGCGAGAGAAGACGGAACGTTGCTGCAGGACATCGAGCCCTACCTGGCCTGCCCCCATTGCGCGCAGGACCTCACCCGGCACGAGCGCAGCCTCCGCTGCCCCGCCGGGCACAGCTTCGACCTCGCCAAGCAGGGCTACGTCAGCCTCCTCGCCGGCGACGCCCACACCGGCACCGGCGACACCGCGGAGATGGTCGCCGCCCGCGCCGACTTCCTCGCCGCCGGCCACTACCGGCCGATCGCCGACGCCCTCGCCGAGGCCGCTTCCGCCGCCTCGGCCGCCCCGGCCGTCGCCCCGGAGGGCCTGGTGGCCGACCTCGGCGCCGGCACCGGCCACTACCTGGCCCACGTCCTCGACGCCCTGCCCGGCCGGGTCGGCGCCGCGCTCGACATCTCCAAGTACGCGCTGCGCCGCGCCGCCAAGGCCCACCCCAGGATCGGTGCCGTGGTCTGCGACGCCTGGCGCCCGCTGCCGCTGCGGGACGCCTCCGCCGACCTGATGCTCAACGTGTTCGCCCCGCGCAACGGCCCCGAGATCCGCCGGGTGCTGCGCCCTGGCGGCACCCTGCTCCTGGTCTCGCCCACCGCCCGCCACCTGCGCGAACTGGTGGCCGCGCTCGGGCTGCTGTCGGTGGACGAGGACAAGCAGCGCCGGATCGACGAGAAGCTCGGACCCCATCTGACGCCGGTGGAGCAGCGGGAGGTCGAGTTCACCCTGCGGCTCGCCCCGCAGGACGTCCGTACCGTCGTCGGCATGGGCCCGAGCGCCTGGCACACCGACCCGGACCGGCTCGCCGCCGCTCTGGCGGGCTTGCCGGATCCGGTCGAGGTGACCGCCTCGGTGACGGTGGCCGGGTACCGGCGGCCCTGAGGCTCAGCCGGGTCACCGCGTCGGGGCGTGGCCGCACGTTGGGATGAATCTGCTGAGCAGGCACGTTTCTTCCGATCGGGCTGCGGCTAACGTCCGACGGGTGAACCGCGACGCCGCCGCGCCCGCCGGGCCGGCCCATCTGCGACCGGGTGCTCCGGGGCCCGATCGGCCGCCCGTGCCACGTCCCACCCTTGAGGAACTCCGGCTCACCGCCTTCAAGTCGTACCGGCGCGCCGTCCTGCCGCTCGCGCCGCTCACCGTGCTGCACGGGCCGGCCGGGGTGGGCAAGTCCAACGCCCTCGACGCGCTGGCCGTGCTGTCCCGGCTCGCCCTCGGCGAGGAGATCGCCGACTCCCTGGACGGGCTGCCGGACCGCACCGGCCCGCTCGCCGCACCCGTGCGCGGCGGCCTGGACGGGTGCGTGCCGCACGGGCGGGACGCCGTCATCCTGGGCTGCACCGTCCGCTCGCCGCGCGGCCGGATCCGGCTCGACCTGGTGATCCGCACCGACGGCCCGGTCCGGATCGCCCGGGAGTCGCTCAGCCTCGAAGGCCGGACGCTGGTGGACACCGGCGAGCAGGACGTGCGCAGCCGGCGCGTCAACGTCTGCTGGCACAACGACACCCGGCAGGGTGACATCCGGGCCCCGCTCCCCAGCGGCACCATGATCACCGCGCAGCTGCCGCTGAGGGTGGCCGGCTCCTCCACCGGCGAGCGGCTGGTCCTGGCCGCCGTCGAGGACCTGCTCACCGCGCTGCGCGAGGTCTTCCCGCTGCACCCCGTCCCGGCGCTGATGCGTGGCTGGGCCAAGGCCGATCCGCAGGCCCGGCTGCGCAGCAACGCCGCCAACATCTCGGCCCTGATCAACCGGCTCGGCAACGAGTGCCCGCGCCGGTACGGGCAGCTGCTGCGGGCCGTCCAGGCCGCCGCGCCGCACCCGCTGCTCGGACTCACCCTCGCGGAGCGCGAGAGCGGGGGCGTGCGGCGGGTGCTCGCCGTCTTCGACGAGGGCGTGCTCGGACGCACCGGGGCCGACCAGGCCTCCGACGGCATGCTGCGCCACCTCGCCTTCGCGGCGGTGCTGCTGACCGGGGCCGGGGTGCTCGATCTCGACGTGGCCGCCGAGGTGCCCTGGGCGCACCGACAGCTCACCGTGCTCGCCGAGGACCTCGGGGCCGGGCTCGCCACCGAGCAGACCGCCTCGCTGCTGCGGCTGGCGCGGGACATGGCGGGGCGCAACCAGTTGAGGGTGGTGGCCGCGCTGCAGGAGCCGACGGCGGCGCGGGAGGCGTTCGGGGCGGGCGAGGAGCGGTCGGGCGCGGTGGCGCTGGTGGAGTGCCGGCGCGATCCGGGGTCGGGGTTCACGGTGCTGCGGCCGGAGGCGGCTCGGGTGCCGGTGCAGTGTGCGCGCGGGGACGGGGACGGGGGTGCCCCGGAGGTGCTGGGGGGCGCGGATGCGGTAGACCTGGGGGCGTGAACGAGCGGGAGACGGGGCCGGGGGAGCGGGGCGTGCCGACGGAGCTGACCTTGGAGGGCCTTCGGCAGCGGCTGGTGGACTTCGCGGCGGCGCGGCGCTGGGAGCCGTACCACACGCCGAAGAACCTGGCGGCGGCGCTGAGCGTGGAGGCGGGGGAGCTGCTGGAGATCTTCCAGTGGCTCACGCCCGAGCAGGCGGCCGCGGTGATGTCCGACCCGGAGCGGGCCCACCGGGTGCGCGACGAGGTCGCGGACGTGCTCGCGTACCTGGTGCAGTTCTGCACCGCGGTCGGGGTGGACCCGCTGGAGGCGCTCGCGGCCAAGATCGAACGCAACGAGCACCGCTTCCCGGTGCCCGGAGGGGCGGCCGACGTCAACCCTGACGTGGGCTGATCACCCTTGTGAGGGACGGAAGTTATCCACAACCCCGGGGTTTTCCACAGCTTCGGAATGGGTGGATGCGGGTCGACCCGCTTCCCCGCACGCTTTCGCCGTGACCACTCGACCGCCCCGGTGCGGCGGTCGGGGGCGACGGCGACAGCGAGCGGAAGGAGCGGGGCCCATGGAGGCGCTGCGACTGATCAGAACGGCCCGGCACGCCCTGGCCGAGGCCAGACACGTGCCGGATGTGCTGGCCGAGGCACGGCAGGCCGCGCTGCTCACCGAGGCGGTGGGTGCCGGGCTGGCGGAGTCGGAGGACGAGGAACTGGCCGGGTTCGGCCAGCAGCTCTCCGAGGCGGGGGCGCACGCGGCGGTCTGCCTGGACAGGTCCGTCGCCGGCGGCATCCTGGTGGGCGGCGGGCGGGCCGGTCGGCTCACCGAACTCGGCGAACTGGCGCCGACGTTGGGAGCGCTGGACGAACTGCTGGGGGAGGTCGGGGAGACGCTCGTGGTGCTGGCCTGCGGAGCCGACACCGAGAGTCTCTACTGGACGTGCATCGACGGTGTCGACGCGATGTCGGAGTGCAAGGACGTGACCGCCCGGTTGCGGGAGGCGGTCGACCGGGGCGGAGGAGCGGAGCATACGGCGCTCGGTGGCGCGGAGCCGGAACGGGCCGGTCACGGTTCGCCGCTACTCGTGGTCCGGCTCGGCCCGCCGGGTGAGGGCGGGCCGACGGAGGAGGAGTGGGCGCCGGACTACCGGGTGCCCGGCGCGGCCGGGGCGTCGGAGGTGTCCGTGCCGGCCGGGTAGGCGGCGGCCGAGGCGGTGCCCCGGGTGCCGGACTGCAGCTCGGCGAGGTCCGCGGTCACCGAGGCGAGCAGTTCCTGCATCTGCTCCAGCAGGCTCTTGGGGGTCGCGGGCCCGGCCGAGTCGCCGGCGGCCGAGCCCGTCGGGCTGCTCGGGAGCTGCGGCGTGGCAGAGGGTTCGGACATGACGGGGACCTCTTCGGATCGGTGGTGCGGTGTGCCGCAGCGACCAACGAACCGTTCCGGCGGGCGGTCACCGCGTACCACCCGATGCGGTCCAACTCCAGTACGCCGTAAGCCTCCCGGGTGAGCCGGGGTTGCCGCCGCGCCGCAGCCTCGGCTAGGGGCCGGGCCGACGGGGAGCGCAGGGCGCGACGGGGACGACGGCGAAGGGAGTCGAGAGCGACTGCCGAAGGAGCGGGAGGAAGAGGGGAAGGGGGAGAACCCACCCCTTGCCACTCTCAACATATAGCGCACCAGGGGTCTTGCGGCAAGGCCCCGGTGATGGCGCAGAATCGGCGACCTCAGATCGGAGCTGATGCCATGAATCCCCTGACCACCAGTGCTTTCGACCTTCCCGAGCGCCTTTCCGCCAAGGCCGACCCGGCGCTGATCGCGGGCGACGAGCGGCACTTCGCGGACATCGCGGAGAGCCTGGAGCGGGCGATCGCCGAACTGTCCGACCAGCTCGACGCGGTGCGCCGGGCCCCGGGCGGTGCCGGGCAGGCGGCGATGGACCGGGACATCGAGGTCCACCGGCTGAGCGGCCGACTGCGCGCCCTGCGCCGTTACGGCCTGGACCTGTGCCTCGGGCGCATCGTCGCCGCGGACGACGAGGAACCGGTGTACATCGGCCGGCTCGGGCTCACCGACAGCGAGGGGCGCCGGCTGCTGGTCGACTGGCGCTCGCCCGCGGCCGAGCCGTTCTTCGCGGCCACCCACGCCGACCCGATGGGTCTGGTGAGCCGCCGCCGGTACCGCTGGACCCGGGGGCGGATCGCCGACTACTGGGACGAGGTGTTCACCGTCGAGGGATTGGAGGGGCACGCCGCGCTGGACGACCAGTCCGCCTTCATCGCCAGCCTGGGCACCAACCGCTCGGCCCGGATGCGGGACGTGCTCGGCACCATCCAGGCCGACCAGGACGCCATCGTCCGGGCCGGCTCGCGCGGCGCGCTGGTGGTCGACGGCGGCCCCGGTACCGGCAAGACCGTCGTCGCGCTGCACCGCTCCGCCTACCTCCTGTACTCCGACCCCCGCCTCGGCCACCGGCGCGGCGGCGTGCTGTTCGTCGGCCCGCACCAGCCGTACCTGGCCTACGTCGCCGACGTCCTGCCCAGCCTCGGCGAGGAGGGGGTGCGGACCTGCACCGTGCGGGACTTGCTCCCCGAGGGCGCGGGCGCGGCGCCGGAGGCCGACCCGGAGGTGGCCCGGCTGAAGTCCTCCGTCGACATGGTGAAGGCGATCGAGAAGGCCGTCCGGTTCTACGAGGAGCCGCCCACCGAGGGGATGGCGGTCACCACCTACTGGTCCGACCTCTGGCTGAGCGCCGAGGACTGGGTCGAGGCCTTCGACGCCCCGGATCCGGGCACCCCGCACAACGAGGCGCGCGAGCAGATCTGGGACGAGCTGGCCTCGATCCTGATGGACAAGCTGGAGCAGGACGAGGAGGAGGTCTCGCCCGAGCTGTTCCGGCGCTCGCTGCGGCAGGACCGGGAGCTGGCCGAGACGCTGAACCGCGCCTGGCCGCTGCTCGACGCGACCGACCTGGTCGGCGACCTCTGGTCGGTGCCCGCCTACCTGCGGATGTGCGCCCCCCACCTCGCCCCCGAGGAGGTCCGCACGCTCCAGCGCAAGCACGCCCCGCAGGCCTGGACGGTCTCCGACCTGCCGCTCCTGGACGCGGCCCGCCAGCGGCTCGGGGACCGCGAGGCCACCCTGCGCCGGAACCGCCACCAGGCCTCGGTGGCCGCCGAGCGGGCGCGGATGGCCGACGTGATCGGCGACCTCCTCCAGGCCGACGACGACGGCGAGGGCGTGGTGACCATGCTGCACGGCCGGGACCTCCAGGACACCCTGATCGACGAGGCCGCGCTGCCCGGCGCCGACGCGGAGCCGCTGGCCGGCCCGTTCGCGCACATCGTCGTGGACGAGGCCCAGGAACTCACCGACGCGGAGTGGCAGATGCTGCTGCTGCGCTGCCCGTCCCGGAGCTTCACCATCGTCGGGGACCGCGCCCAGGCCAGGCAGGGCTTCACCGAGTCCTGGCAGGAGCGGCTCGAGCGGGTCGGGCTCGACCGCACCACCCTGGCCTCGCTGAGCATCAACTACCGGACGCCGGAGGAGGTCATGGCGGAGGCCGAGCCGGCCATCCGGGCGGCCCTGCCGGACGCCAACGTACCGACCTCGGTGCGCAGCAGCGGCATCCCGGTCCGGCACGGGGCGGTGGCGGAGCTGGACGAGGTGCTCGACACCTGGCTCGCCGAGCACGCCGAAGGGGTCGCCTGCGTCATCGGCGACCCGGGCTTCCGGGAGCGGCCGAGGGTCCGCTCGCTCACCCCGCAGCTGGCCAAGGGGCTCGAATTCGACCTGGTCGTCCTGGTCGACCCGGAGGCGTTCGGCGAGGGCGTCGAGGGGGCGGTCGACCGCTACGTCGCGATGACCAGGGCGACCCAGCAGCTCGCCGTGCTGAGGAGCCGTTGATGGTGCGGTGGATCGTGATGGATACCGGGAGGGAGCGGAGAGCTTCGGGCACCGGGGCCGGTGCGTCCCCCGGTCGAGTGACGAGGGTGCCGATCAACGGGGTGAGGAGGCCAGACTGGGACGATGGACGAGGACGAGCCGCTGGCGTCGTGGGCCGCGAGGCGGGAGCAACGGCTGCGGCCGGTCGGGCAGTTGAGGGCCGTACGGCTCGTGGACGAGCAACAGCGGGGCGCCCACGTGGCGCCGGGCGAGCCGAGGCTGATCGTGCGGTGGGACGGCTACCAGTGGCTGGCGGAGACGGTGGCCGAGGACTACGCCGCCGCCCAGCGGATCCTGCACGGGATCGAGGGCGACGGGGTACGGCGGCCGCCCTACTCGGCGCTGCGGCAGCGGAAGGCGCCGGGGCGCCACCGTCGGCCGTAGGGCGCGGCGGACCGTACCGGCCGCGACCCCGTAGAACGCCGAAGGGGCCCGGCGCATCCAGCGCCGGACCCCGAGGGCCACTGCCCGAAGGTCAGTTGTGGGCGTGCAGGTCCGCGTTCAGACCGCCCCAGGAGCCGGAGCGGGCGATGACCTCGACCGCGCCGGTCTGCGAGTTTCGGCGGAACAGCAGGTTGTCCTGGCCGGACAGCTCGACGGCCTTGGCCACCGTGCCGTCCGGGGTGGTGACCCGGGTGCCGGCGGTGACGTACAGGCCGGCCTCGACCACGCAGTCGCTGCCCAGCGAGATGCCGATGCCCGCGTTGGCGCCGAGCAGGCAGCGCTCGCCGACCGAGACGACCTGCTTGCCGCCGCCGGACAGGGTGCCCATGATCGAGGCGCCGCCGCCGATGTCGCTGTGGTCGCCGACCACGACGCCCGCGCTGATCCGGCCCTCGACCATCGAGGTGCCGAGGGTGCCGGCGTTGAAGTTGATGAAGCCCTCGTGCATCACGGTGGTGCCGGACGCCAGGTGCGCGCCGAGCCGGACGCGGTCGGCGTGGGCGATGCGCACACCGGTCGGGGCGACGTAGTCGGTCATCCGCGGGAACTTGTCGATCCCGTAGACGGCCAGCTGGCCGCCCTGGGCGCGGACGGCGAGGCGGGCCTGCTCGACCTTGTCCACCGGGACGGGGCCGATGCTGGTCCACGCGACGTTGGCGAGCAGACCGAAGATGCCGTCCAGGTTCTGGCCGTGCGGCTTGACCAGGCGGTGGCTGAGCAGGTGCAGGCGCAGGTACACGTCGTGGGTGTCGAGCGGCTTCTCGTCCAGCGAGGCGATGGTGGTGCGCACGGCGACCACCTCGACGCCCCGGCGGGCGTCGGCGCGCAGGGCGTCGGCGGCGCCGGCACCCAGCTCGGCCTCGGCCTGCTCGGCGGTCAGGCGGACGGTGCCGGCCGGGCCGGGCTCGGCGGCCAGGACGGGGGCGGGGAACCAGGTGTCGAGGACGGTGCCGTCGGCGGCGATGGTGGCCAGACCGGTGGCCACGGCGCCGTTCGGAAGGGAGGTGGATTCAGCAGTCACACCGTGCACGTTAACCAATGCGGGGCCCCACTGCCGAACACGCCCACCGTGCGGACGTGCCGGGCACAGCCGCAGGTCGGCGGGCCGTGCGGAGGGAAAACCCGGTGCTCGGAGGCCGTGTGCTGGGCAATACTTCGGCGGGTGTTCATGTCGATCTCCACCACCGGCAGCGCCGAGAACCCGGCCACGGATCTCGGGTTCCTGCTGCACAAGCATCCCGGCAAGGTCCAGCGGTTCACGACGTCGCACGGCGAGGCCCACGTCTTCTACCCCGAGGCGGGGGACGAGGTCTGCACGGCGGCTCTGCTGCTGGACATCGACCCGATCGCACTCGTCCGCAAGGGTCGGGGCAACGGCAGGGGCCGCGGCGGCTCGCCCGACTTCGCCCTCGCGCAGTACGTCAACGACCGCCCGTACGCCGCGTCCTCGCTGCTCGCGGTGGCGTTGCGGACGGTGTTCCGGTCCGCGATGAAGGGCGCCTGCCCGGCCCGCCCCGAACTGCCGGGGCAGGCCCGCCCGCTGCGGATCGAGCTGCCCGCCGTGCCCGCGAACGGCGCGGGCGAGGGCGGTGGCCCGGCCATGGTGGCCCGGCTGTTCGAACCGCTGGGCTGGCTGGTCGAGGCGACGGCGGTCCCGCTGGACGAGGCCTTCCCGGAGTGGGGTGAGTCCCGCTACGTGCGGATCGCGCTCTCCTCGGAGTCCGTACGGCTCGCCGATGCGCTCCAGCAGCTGTACGTGCTGCTGCCGGTGCTGGACGGTGCCAAGCACTACTGGGTCGCCCCGGACGAGGTGGACAAGCTGTTCGCCGCCGGCGAGGGCTGGCTGGCCGCCCACCCGGAGCGCGGCCTGATCGCCCGCCGCTACCTGTCCCGGCGCTGGTCGCTGACCCGGGCGGCGATGGAGCGCTTGGAGCTGGCCCGGCTGGCCGAGGCGGACGACCGCGAGGTCGAGGAGATCGACAACGCGGTCGACGACCGGCCGGAGGAGGAGCGCGCCGGGACCACCGACGCCACCCGGACCACCGAGTCCACCGAGACCGCCGAGAACAGCGGGTACGCCGAGAACAGCGGGTGCGGCGAGCGGCGCGAGCCCCGGCCGCCCTCCCTCGCCGAGCAGCGCCGCGCCGCGATCCTCGCCGCCCTCGGCGAGACCGGCGCGGCCCGGGTCGCCGACCTCGGCTGCGGCCAGGGCGAGCTGATCGGCGAGCTGCTGAAGGACGCCCGGTTCACCGACATCCTCGGCGTGGACGTCTCCGCGCGGGCGCTGCAGGCGGCGAACCGCAAGCTGCGCCTGGAACGCCTGCCCGAGCGGCAGGCGGCCCGGGTGACGCTGGCGCAGGGCGCGCTGACCTACACCGACGCCCGGCTGAAGGGCTACGACGCGGCGGTGCTGTGTGAGGTGATCGAACACCTGGACCTGCCGCGGCTGCCCGCCCTGGAGTACGCGGTGTTCGGCGCCGCCCGCCCGAAGGCCGTCGTGGTCACCACGCCCAACGTGGAGTACAACGTCCGCTGGGAGAGCCTCCCGGCGGGCAGCGTCCGGCACGCGGACCACCGTTTCGAGTGGTCCCGCGCCGAGTTCCGCGCCTGGGCCGAGAAGGTCGCGGCCGCGTACGGCTACACGGTCGAGCTGCGCCCGGTCGGTCCCGAGGACGAGGAGGTCGGCGCCCCGACCCAACTCGCCCTGTTCCGCTCCGGCTCCGGCACCGACCGGACCACCACGGCCGCCGACACCATGGCCACGAACACCACCACGACCACTGCCACGACGACCACCACCACGACGCCCGTCACCACGACGACCGTCACCACGACGCCCGAAGGAGGCGGACTTCGATGACCAACGACGAAACCGGGAGCACCACCACCCCCCGCCGCCTCCCCGTCACCGACGTCTCCCTGGTCGTCCTGATCGGCACCAGCGGCGCGGGCAAGTCCAGCTTCGCCCGCCGCCACTTCCTGCCCACCCAGGTGGTGTCCTCCGACTTCTGCCGCGGCCTGGTCGCCGACGACGAGAATGACCAGTCGGCCTCCGCCGAGGCCTTCGACCTCCTGCACTACATCGTCGGCAAGCGCCTCGCAGCCGGCCGGCTCACCGTCGTGGACGCCACCAACGTCCAGCCGGAGGCCCGTAAGCAGCTGGTCAGGATCGCCCGCGAGCACGACGTGCTGCCGATCGCGATCGTGCTGGACGTCCCGCCCGGCGTGTGCGCCGAGCGCAACCGCTCCCGCCCGGACCGCCAACTGGCCGCCCACGTCGTCCCGCGGCAGAACCGCGAGCTGCGCCGTTCGCTGCGCGACCTGGAGCGCGAGGGCTTCCGCAAGGTGCACATCCTGCGTGGTGAGGCCGAGGTGGCGGCCGCCGAGATCGAGCTGGAGAAGCGCTACAACGACCTGCGCCACCTCACCGGCCCGTTCGACATCGTCGGCGACATCCACGGCTGCCGCTCCGAGCTGGAGACCCTGCTCACCCGCCTCGGCTACACCCTCACCCGGGACGCCGAGGGTCGCCCGGTGGACGCCGCCCACCCCGCGGGCCGCACCGCCGTCTTCGTCGGCGACCTGGTCGACCGCGGCCCCGACACCCCGGGCGTGCTGCGCCTGGTGATGGGCATGGTGGCGGCCGGTCACGCGATCTGCGTGCCCGGCAACCACGAGAACAAGCTCGGCCGGGCGATGGACGGCAAGAAGGTCACCGTCTCGCACGGCCTCCAGGAGTCGCTGGACCAGCTGGCCGGGGAGAGCGAGGAGTTCCGGGCCGAGGTGCGCGCCTTCATGCGCGGCCTGGTCAGCCACTACCTGCTGGACGGCGGCGCCCTGGTGGTCTGCCACGCCGGTCTGCCGGAGAAGTACCACGGTCGCAACTCCGGCCGGGTCCGCTCGCACGCCCTGTACGGGGAGACCACCGGCGAGACCGACGAGTACGGCCTGCCGGTGCGCTACCCCTGGGCCGAGGAGTACCGGGGCCGGGCGCTGGTGGTCTACGGCCACACCCCGGTGCCGAGCGCGAGCTTCGTCAACAACACCATCTGTCTGGACACCGGCTGCGTCTTCGGCGGCAGCCTGACCGCGCTGCGCTACCCCGAGCGCGAGCTGGTGAGCGTCGAGGCCGAGCAGGAGTGGTACGCGCCGGTGCGTCCGCTGCTCACCGACGCGCCGGGCGCCCGCGAGGGCCGTCCGCTGGACCTCGCCGACGTGGCCGGGCGCCGGACCGTGGAGACCGGCCTGCACGGGCGGGTCGCCGTCCGGGAGGAGAACGCGGCGGCCGCGCTGGAGGTGATGAGCCGCTTCGCGCTGGACCCCAGGCTGCTCACCTACCTGCCGCCGACCATGGCGCCGAGCCCGACCTCCCGCCGGGACGGCTACCTGGAGCACCCGGAGGAGGCCTTCCTCGCCTACCGCGCGGACGGCGTCCGGCACCTGGTCTGCGAGGAGAAGCACATGGGCTCGCGCGCGGTGCTGCTGGTCGCCCGGGACGACGCCGCGCTGGAGCGGCGCTTCGGGGTGGCGGGGCCGGGCGCGATCTGGACCCGGACCGGCCGGGCCTTCCTCACCGACGGGGAGCTGACCGGAGCAGTGCTCGGGCGGGTCCGCGAGGCCGCCGAACGCGCCGGGCTGTTCGAGGAGTTGGGCACCGACTGGCTGCTGCTGGACGCCGAGCTGATGCCCTGGTCGCTGAAGGCGGTGGAGCTGCTGCGCCGTCAGTACGCGGCGGTCGGCGCGGCGGCCGGGGCCGCCCTGCCCGAGGTGCTGTCCGCGCTGGAGCGGGCCGCCGGGCGCGGGCTGGACCTCGCGGAGCTGACCGATCGCCAGCGCCGGCGCGCCGCCGACGCGACGGCGTTCACCGAGGCCTACCGGCGCTACTGCTGGCCGACCGAGGGGCTGTCGGGTATCCGGCTCGCTCCGTTCCAGCTGCTGGCCGCCGAGGGGGCGAACCTCGCGGTGCGCCCGCACGACGAGCACCTGGCCTGGATCGACCGCCTGGTGGACGCCGACGAGCGGAACGTCGATGAGTGGAACGCCGACGAGCGGAACGCCGGCGCTGGGCACGCGGCCGGGAAGGAGCCGATGCTGCACCGCACCGGCCGAGTCCTGGTGGACACCGAGGACGAGGCCTCGATGGCCGCCGCCACCGCCTGGTGGGAGGAGCTGACCGGCGCGGGCGGTGAGGGCATGGTGGTCAAGCCGCTGGCCTCGGTGGCGCGGACGGTGCGCGGCGAGGGCCGTCCGGGCGGGCTGGTGCAGCCGGGTGTGAAGGTGCGCGGGCGGGAGTACCTGCGGATCATCTACGGCCCCGACTACACCGTGCACCTGGACCGGCTGCGCCAGCGCTCGCTGGGCCACAAGCGCTCGCTGGCGCTGCGCGAGTACGCGCTGGGCCTGGAGGCGCTGGACCGGCTGGCGGCCGGTGAGCCGCTGTGGCGGGTGCACGAGCCGGTGTTCGCGGTGCTGGCGCTGGAGTCCGAGCCGGTCGATCCGCGCCTGTAGCGGGAGTCGGCAGGTCGGCGGCGAGGACCTCCGGCACGGCCGGTGAAGGGGGAGTCCGACTCGGGCTCCCCCTTTGTTCACCGTCATTCTGTATAGAAATTCCAACCGTCGTATACACTTGCCGCCTTCCCCGTAGTCCCGTCACCCCAGGAGCCCGGTATGGCCTTCAACCTCCGGAACAGGCACTTCCTCAAGGAGCTCGACTTCACGCCCCAGGAGTTCCGCTTCCTGGTGGACCTCGCCGCCGGGCTCAAGGCCGCCAAGTATGCGGGCACCGAGCAGCCCCGGCTGCGCGGCAAGAACATCGCGCTGATCTTCGAGAAGACCTCCACCCGCACCCGCTGCGCCTTCGAGGTCGCCGCCCACGACCAGGGCGCCACCACCACCTACCTGGACCCGGCCGGCTCGCAGATCGGCCACAAGGAGTCGGTGAAGGACACCGCCCGGGTGCTGGGCCGGATGTTCGACGGGATCGAGTACCGCGGCCACGGCCAGGAGGTCGTCGAGGAGCTGGCCGAGTACGCCGGCGTCCCGGTCTGGAACGGCCTGACCGACGAGTGGCACCCCACCCAGATGCTGGCCGACGTGCTCACCGTCACCGAGCACACCGCCAAGCCGCTCACCGAGGTCGCCCTCGCCTACCTGGGCGACGCCCGCTCCAACATGGGCAACTCGCTGCTGGTGACCGGCGCTCTGCTCGGCATGGACATCCGGATCGTCGCCCCGCGCGCCCTCTGGCCGGCCGAGGACGTGCGGAAGGCCGCCCAGCAGCTGGCCGAGGGGACCGGCGCGCGGATCACCCTGACCGAGGACGTGGCCGAGGGCGTGGCCGGCGCCGACTTCCTCTACACCGACGTCTGGGTGTCGATGGGCGAGCCCAAGGAGGTCTGGGCGGAGCGGATCGAGCTGCTCAAGCCGTACCAGGTGTCGATGGACACCGTCCGGGCGACCGGCAACCCGGACGTGAGGTTCCTGCACTGCCTGCCCGCGTTCCACGACCTCGGCACCGTGGTCGGACGGCAGATGTACGAGGCGACCGGCATGACCGAGCTGGAGTGCACCGACGAGCTGTTCGAGTCGGCGCACTCCATCGTGTTCGACCAGGCCGAGAACCGCCTGCACACCATCAAGGCGGTCCTGGTCGCCACGCTGGGCTCCTGAACGAACGGACCGGCCGCCGCCCCGGGGCCGACCGGCTACTTGTCCAGCCGGACGCAGGCCACCCGGTCGCCCGCCGCGTGCCGCCCGGCCGGGGTGCCCGCGTGCAGCACCAGCGAGCGCGCCTCGCCCGGCCGCGGCTGCCAGTCCACCGCGGCCGAGGCGGTGCCCTCGCCCCGCCCGTCGGTGCGCAGCACCAGCCGCAGCTCGTTGCGGTCGTTGGCGTACGCCGGGTCGGTGGACGGCTGCACCGGGTCGACCACGTCCTGGTAGTGCGGCCCGGAGGCGGCCGGGTCCGCCTCGCAACTGCCGGTGTGCAGGTGCACCGGGAACTCGTGACCGGGGGCGAGCCCGGCCACCGTCAGGGTGACCACCGTCCGCCCGGGCACCGAGCGGTCGGTGACCACCCGGGCGTGCGAGCCGTACGGCACCAGGTCGTCCGCGTAGCTGATCGCGGCCGGCGGGACGAAGGCGGTCGCCGGGTCGAAGTGCGCGTCCAGGACGGAGACCGGAGAGGCGGCGGGGGCGAGCAGGGCCAGCGGCAGCAGGGCGGCGGCGAACGGAGCGGGCATCGGGACGGGCCTTCCACGGGCGGGGCGACGGTCACCCTGCTAACGCGGCCGGAGCACCGAGGACACCCTCGGCTCGCCTCGTGCCCGGTGCCGAGGACACCCTCGGCCCGCCTCGCGCCTCGCCCCGAGGGCACCCTCAGTCCGCGTCCCGCCGGATCCCCCGGATCTCGCAGCGCGGCCCGCTGGCCCGCATCAGCCGCAGGTCGGCGGTGACCAGCGGCACCCCGTACTGCTCGGCGACCGCGACGTACGCGGCGTCGTCCGGCGTGAGGTTGTCCTTGAGCTCCCAGATCCGGCCGAGCAGCGGCGCCACCTCGACCTTGCGGATCGTCACCGCCGCGAGCTCCCCGGTGAGTTCGGCGACCCGCTCGGCGGTCAGCTCCTTGGCCAGGTAGAGCCCGCGCAGTGACTGCATCACCTCGATGACGATGTGCTCGGGCGCCAACCACTCGCCGTCGGAGGCGAGTTCGGCCCGGGCGCGGGCTCCGCGCGGGCCCTGGTCGGCGAGCGCCAGCACCAGCGCGGATGCGTCCACCACGATCATCAGTCGGCCCCTGCCCGTTTCCGCACGTCAACTCACCGGCCACCGTACCGGGACGGGCCTCAGCCCTGGTCGGCGGGCTTCGTGACGGGCGTCGCGGTGGGGAGGGGGGACGGCATGTTCCGTTCCGGCGTGTCGTCGTGGAACGGCCGGATCGTCTGCTCGGCCTGCTTCGCCTCCTCCGGCGTGATCCATTCCTGGTAGCCGGTGGCCATGACGGCGGCCTTCAACTGGTCGAGGGTGAGCGGCAACCCGTCCCGGAGCACGACGGGCCCGCCCTGGTAGGTGATCAGTCGCGTGTTGGAGGCGGTGACCGTCACCTTGGTGTTGTCCGGCCGCAGCAGGCTGGCGTTGCGGGAGACGGTGGCGCCGACGGCCCGTTCGGTGAGGACTAGGTGACTGCCGTCCGGGAGGACGCTGCCGGAGCAGGAGCGGAGCTGCCCGGTCGCGTTCAGCTTGTCGCAGCTGAAGTAGTCGTCGTAGCCGATGATGTGCGGATCGGAGCCGGGGCCCACGGGGTGGGAGCCCGGCCGGAACTGCGCGCCGATGCCTCCCTCGACGACGATGCCGACCTCGGCCGGTCCGGTGCCGTCGTCGTAGGTCAGACGGGCCCGGACCATGACGTCCTTCCGCTCGGGGCCGGTCCAGCCCACCGTCTGGGAGTAGCCGGCGTAGCCCGACGTCCGACCGTTCGCCGGCAGCGCCCGGGACAGGGTGAGCAGTGTGGCGTGGCCGGTCAGGCCGACCTTGCCCGCGTTGGGGCCGTTGCCCGGAAGCGGTTGTTCGGCGCCGTCGTCCGACTCCCGGACCGGCTGGGGGTCCTTCTTGTCGGGAGTCGCCGCGGCCGACGACGGCGATGGCGAAGCCGAGGGTGATGCCGAGGCAGCGGCCACAGTGGCAGAAGCGCCTCCGCCCGCCCGCAGGGCGACCGAGCCGCCGACGGCCAGCGCGGCCACCGCCGTCACGGCGGCGGCGACCGTCAGCCGGCGGCGGCGCCGGATCGAGCGCCCCTGCTGCGCGCCCGCGGCGATCAGCGGGCCCAGGTCGGGGCCGACACCGTGCATCGCCTGCTCGAAGGTGGCGGACAGCCTGTGGCCGTCCACGTCAGGCTCGTTCATGGTGAGGTTCCTTTCAGAGACCAGGTGGTGGTGGACTCAGGAGCGGGTGAGCTGCTCGGCCGCGTCCGGGCCGAGGACCGTGCGCAGCCGGCCGAGGGCGCGCAGGGCCTGGCTGCGCACCGCCCCGGGGCTCAGGCCGAGTTCGGCGGCGGTTTCCTCGACGCTGCGGTCCTCCCAGTAGCGCAGGACGAGTACGGCCCGGTCCCGGGGCGGGAGTTCGGCGAGGGCGGTGAGCAGGGTGACCCGCAGCGCCGGGTCGCCCTCGGGGCAGACGCCCTCCGGTAGTTCGCCGAGGGCGGGTCGTTCGCCGGTGCGGCGCAGTCGGCGGTGGGAGAGGTAGGAGCGGACGAGTGTGCTGCGGGCGTACGCGTCCTGGTTCTCGGCCCGGCGGACCTTGGACCAGGAGGCGTAGAGCTTGGCCAGGGTGACCTGGGTGAGGTCCTCGGCGAGGTGCCAGTCGCCGCAGAGCAGTACGGCGGTGCGGAAGAGTCGTTGCCCCCGGCTGTGCGCGAAGCTCTCGAACTCCGCGCTCTCCTCGGCCCGTCGCGTCTTCCTGATCACTGCTGTCCCCTCGAACCCCGTGACGTGGTGGGCTCCGCACCATCTGCGCACGGCGCGCCCTCTGCGCACGGTTAGACGCCCGAGCCCGGAGACCGCGTTACGGGTCGTCGGCGGTCAGGTCCCGAGGAGCAGCCCCGCCAGCAGCGAGGCCGCGTTGGCGGTGAGGGAGGCGATCCAGGGCAGCGGGTCGCGCGGGCGCAGTCCGGTGATCGGGCACAGCAGCAGCGCCTCGACCACGACGACCGACGTCTCGCTGAGCGCGAAGCCCGTCCAGTACGCTGCGGCGGGTCCGTCGGTCCAGTGCCGGAGGGTCCACCAGAGCAGCGGATGCGTCACCAGGTTGACCAGCACGCCGGCTGCGGCGGCCCGCGCCGGGCGCACCCGCCCGATCCGGGTGAGGGCGGCGGTGTAGACGGGTGTCTCGGTCAGCAGGGTGAGGGCGAGGGCCACCGGGTAGCGCACGGCGGGGATCGTGCCACGGGGAGGGGGAGCATGGCGACCACGGGGATCCGAGCGGGCGCCGGAGTCGGCCCCTGGCCCGCGCCCGGCCCGCCGGCCCGGCTGTCCGCCGCGCCGTTCGCGGGCTTCGCACTGTCGGCCGTCCTGGCGCTGGCGCTGGCCCTGCGCGCGCCGACCGGTCTGGCGGTGCTGGGGCTGGCCGCCTTCGGTCTGCTGCACAACGTGCTGGAGCTGCGCTACGTGGCCGGCCGCTTCGCCGCGGTGCTGGCCGGTCCGCTGTTGCGGCTGCTGCTGGCGCTGGTGACCGGGATCGTGGTGTGCCGCCTGTTGCCGCCCTCCCGGCTGTCCCAGTCGGCGGAGATCCTGCTCGCCTACGGCCTGCTGGCGGCGGCCTGCCGGTACGGGCTGCGCGGCCGGCCGCGGCTGCTGGTGCTGAGCGCCGTCGGCGTGGCGGGTGCGGGCGCCGCCTCGCTGGCCTTCCCGGCGTACCACTTCGTGGTGCTGGCGCATCTGCACAACGTGGTGCCGCTGCTGTTCCTGGCCGAGTGGTCGCGCCGTCTGGCGCGGGGGCGCGCGGCGTTCCTGGCGCTGCAGTTCGGTTGGGTGCTGCTGGTTCCGGCGCTGCTGCTGAGCGGGCTGTTGGACGGAGTGCTGTCCCAGCGCCCCGGCGGCTGGACGGACAGGTTGGCCGCCGCCTACACCCCGCCGGCCTGGCTGAGCCCGGAGGGCGGTCTGCGGTTCCTGGCGGTGTTCGCCTTCCTGCAGACGATGCACTACGTGGTCTGGGTGTGGTTCCTGCCGCGGTACGCGCCCGAGGCGGCGGAGCGCTTCGAAGCCCGGGTACCGTCCTTGCGCGGGGTGCGGGCCTGGGCGCTGGGGGCGGGCGCGGGCGCGCTGCTGGCCCTGTTGTTCGCCGTGGATTACGCCCAGGGTCGCTCGGTGTACGCGGCGCTGGCCAGTTACCACGCCTATCTGGAGTTCCCGGTGCTGCTGATGCTGGTCCTGGGCCTGGGCACGGACCGGGCGGATGAGGAGGAGAAGGAATGAGCACGACGACCCTGCTGGCGGACATCGCCCCCTCGCCGACCGGCGGCTCGGGTGGTGAGCTGGTGGTGGTGCTGTTGGTGGCCGCCGCCGTCGTGGCGGGAGCGGTCTGGCTGATCCGGCTGGAGCGCAAGCGTCGCGGCCCGGATGGCCGCTGACCTGCGCGGTCGCGCCCCGGGGCATGCCTGCGGTGGTGATGGCGGCGGCATGCACTATGGTTTATCTCGACATCGAGATAACTGCCCTTTACGATATATCTCGACATCAAGATACTTGCCGAGAGGCGCTCACCGGCGATGCGGGCAAGGTCGGCCTAAGTAAGGCTGACCTTACCACCGCGTGACGGCCGGATTAAGCACGAAGCACCCAGAAGGAGTCAGTCGTGTCCGCGAACAGCTTCGACGCCCGCAGCTCGCTGCAGGTGGGCGACGAGTCGTACGAGATCTTCAAGCTCTCCGCCGTCGAGGGTTCCGAGCGGCTGCCCTACAGCCTCAAGGTGCTGCTGGAGAACCTGCTCCGCACGGAGGACGGCGCGAACATCACCGCCGACCACATCCGCGCCCTCGGCAACTGGGACGCCGACGCCCAGCCGAGCCAGGAGATCCAGTTCACCCCGGCCCGCGTGATCATGCAGGACTTCACCGGTGTGCCGTGCGTGGTCGACCTCGCCACCATGCGTGAGGCCGTCAAGGAGCTGGGCGGCGACCCGGACAAGATCAACCCGCTGGCCCCGGCCGAGCTGGTCATCGACCACTCCGTCATCGCCGACAAGTTCGGCACCAAGGACGCGTTCACCCAGAACGTCGAGATCGAGTACGGCCGCAACAAGGAGCGCTACCAGTTCCTGCGCTGGGGCCAGACCGCCTTCGACGAGTTCAAGGTCGTCCCGCCGGGCACCGGCATCGTCCACCAGGTGAACATCGAGCACCTGGCCCGCACCGTCATGGTCCGCGGCGGCCAGGCCTACCCGGACACCTGCGTCGGCACCGACTCGCACACCACCATGGTCAACGGCCTGGGCGTGCTGGGCTGGGGCGTCGGCGGCATCGAGGCCGAGGCCGCGATGCTGGGCCAGCCGGTCTCCATGCTGATCCCGCGCGTGGTCGGCTTCAAGCTGACCGGCCAGCTGCCGTCCGGCACCACCGCCACCGACCTGGTGCTCACCATCACCGAGATGCTGCGCAAGCACGGTGTGGTCGGCAAGTTCGTCGAGTTCTACGGCGACGGCATCGGCGCCATCCCGCTGGCCAACCGCGCCACCATCGGCAACATGTCGCCGGAGTTCGGCTCGACCTGCGCGATCTTCCCGATCGACGCCGAGACCATCAACTACCTGAAGCTCACCGGCCGCGACGAGCAGCAGCTCGCCCTGGTCGAGGCGTACGCCAAGGAGCAGGGCCTCTGGCACGACCCGTCGGTCGAGCCGGTCTACTCCGAGTACCTGGAGCTGGACGTCTCCACCGTCGTCCCGTCGATCTCCGGCCCGAAGCGCCCGCAGGACCGCGTGATCCTGGCCGAGGCCGCCCAGAAGTTCGCCGAGACGCTGCCGACCTACTCCGCCGAGGCCTCGAAGCCGACCACCGTCACCGCCCCCGACGGCTCGACCTACGAGATCGACAACGGCGCGGTCGTGATCGCCTCGATCACCTCCTGCACCAACACCTCCAACCCCTCCGTCATGCTGGGCGCCGCCCTGCTGGCGAAGAAGGCCGTGGAGCGGGGCCTGCAGGTCAAGCCCTGGGTCAAGACCACCCTGGCGCCGGGCTCCAAGGTCGTCATGGACTACTACGAGAAGGCCGGCCTGCTCCCGTACATGGAGAAGCTGGGCTTCAACCTGGTCGGCTACGGCTGCGTCACCTGCATCGGCAACTCGGGCCCGCTGCCCGAGGAGGTCTCGGCCGCCGTCAACGAGTCCGACCTCGCGGTCGTCTCGGTGCTCTCCGGCAACCGCAACTTCGAGGGCCGGATCAACCCCGACGTCAAGATGAACTACCTGGCCTCCCCGCCGCTGGTGGTCGCCTACGCCCTCGCCGGCAACATGAACGTCGACATCACCAAGGACGCCCTGGGCAAGGACGCCGACGGCAACGACGTCTTCCTCTCCGACATCTGGCCGTCGGAGCAGGAGGTCGCCGACGTCGTCGCGGGCTCCATCGACCAGGACATGTTCGACAAGGGCTACCAGGACGTCTTCGCCGGTGACTACCGCTGGCAGTCGCTCCCGGTCCCGACCGGCAACACCTTCGAGTGGGACGCCGAGTCCACCTACGTCCGCAAGCCCCCGTACTTCGAGGGCATGGCCAAGACCCCGAGCCCGGTGACCGACATCGCCGGCGCCCGCGTCCTGGCCAAGCTGGGCGACTCGGTCACCACCGACCACATCTCCCCGGCCGGCAACATCAAGCCGGGCACCCCGGCGGCGCAGTACCTGACCGCCAACGGTGTCGAGAAGCGTGACTTCAACTCCTACGGCTCGCGCCGTGGCAACCACGAGGTCATGATCCGCGGCACCTTCGCCAACATCCGTCTGCGCAACCAGATCGCGCCGGGCACCGAGGGCGGCTACACCCGCGACTTCACCCAGGCCGACGGCCCGGTGTCGTTCATCTACGACGCCTCGCAGAACTACCAGGCCGCCGGCACCCCGCTGGTCGTCCTGGCCGGCAAGGAGTACGGCTCCGGCTCGTCCCGCGACTGGGCCGCCAAGGGCACCGCGCTGCTCGGTGTCAAGGCCGTCATCGCCGAGTCCTACGAGCGCATCCACCGCTCGAACCTGATCGGCATGGGCGTCCTGCCGCTGCAGTTCCCGGAGGGCGAGAACGCCGACTCCCTCGGCCTGACCGGCGAGGAGACCTTCTCCATCACCGGCGTGACCGAGCTCAACGAGGGCCGCACCCCCAAGACCGTCAAGGTCAAGGCCGGTGAGAAGGAGTTCGACGCGGTCGTCCGCATCGACACCCCCGGTGAGGCGGACTACTACCGCAACGGCGGCATCCTGCAGTACGTGCTGCGCTCGCTCATCGGCTGAGCCCCAGCGCCTCAGGGAGGCCGGACCGCACCCCGCGGTCCGGCCTCCTCGCGCTTTCCCCGCCGACGAAGGGGCCGGCGACGCGGACCGAGCGGAGCCGACGCTGTCGTGGCCCACGCCGAAGGGCCCGCCGGAAACCGGCGGGCCCTTCGGGCTCCTGTGGATCAGGCGCGGTCGCAGGCCTGCGCCCGCAGCGCGCGGGCCAGGTCGTCCCGGCGCTCCAGCACCAGGCGGCGCAGCGCCGGCGCCGCCTGCGGGTGGCCGGACAGCCAGGCGTCGGCCTCGGCCAGGGTCTGCTCGTCGGTCTGGGCGATCGGGAAGAAGCCGCCGACGATCCGCATCGCGATCTCGATGGTCCGCTCGGCCCAGACCTTCTCCAGCAGCTTGAAGTACGGCGCCGCGTAGAGGACGGTCAGGTCGCGCTGGGCCGGGATCGAGAAGCCCGCCGTGTTGGCCTCGACCAGGGCGCTCGGCAGCTCGTCCGAGTCGAGCACGGCCGACCAGGCGGCGGCCTTGGCCTCCGGGGTGGGCCGGGCGGCCAGGCACTGGGTGTACTGGCGCTTGCCGCCCGCGGTGTTGTCGGCGGCCAGCTCCTCGGCCAGCTCCTCGTCGGCGGCCTGCCCGGCGGCGGCCAGCGCCAGCCACAGCGACCAGCGCAGCTCCTGGTCGACCTCCAGCCCGTCGATCCGGGCGCTGCCGGTCAGCAGGCCGCGGACCAGGCCGAGGTGCTCGGCGCCGCCCGCGGTCTGGGCCAGGAAGCGGGCCCAGGCCAGCTGGTGGTCGCTGCCGGGGACGGCCTCGCGCAGCTCGCGCAGGGCGCCGTCGGCGAGCTGCCGGGCACCCTCGGCGCGCCACTCGGGGGCGGCGTACAGGTCGACGGCGGTCTTGGCCTGGGCGTGCAGCGACTGCAGCACGCCGATGTTGCCCTCCTGGCCGGCGAAGCGCAGCACCAGGGCGACGTAGTCGCGGGCCGGCATCAGGCCGTCGCGGGTGAGGTTCCAGACGGCGGACCAGGCGAGCGCGCGGGCCAGCTCGTCGCGGATGTCGCCGAGGCCGGTGCGCAGGGACTCCAGTGACTCGGAGTCGAAGCGGATCTTGCAGTAGGTCAGGTCCTCGTCGTTGAGCAGGACCAGGGCCGGGCGCGGGCGGCCGGCCGCCTCGGTGACGACCGTACGGGCGCCGGTGACGTCCAGCTCGATCCGTTCGGTGCGCACCAGGGCGCCGTCGGCGTCCCGGTCGTACAGGCCGACCGCGATCCGGTGCGGGCGCAGTACCTCGCCGTCCTGGAGCACGGCCAGCTCGGTGATCCGGTCCTCGGCGTCGGTGGTGACCTGCGGGGTGAGCGCGTTGACCCCGGCGGTCTGCAGCCAGGCGGCGGCCCAGCTCTTCAGGTCGCGCCCGCTGGTCTCCTCCAGCACGCCCAGCAGGTCGGCCAGTTCGGTGTTGCCGAAGGCGTGCCGCTTGAAGTAGCGGCGGGCGCCCTCGAAGAAGGCCTCCGAACCGACGTACGCGACCAGCTGCTTGAGGACGGAGGCGCCCTTGGCGTAGGTGATGCCGTCGAAGTTGAGCTTGGCGTCCTCGAGGTCGCGGATGTCGGCGGTGATCGGGTGAGTGGTGGGGAACTGGTCCTGCCGGTAGGCCCAGGCCTTGCGCTGGTTGGCGAAGGTGACCCAGGCGGAGGAGTACCGGGTGCGGGCGCCGATCAGGCCGTAGGAGCCCATGAAGTCGGCGAAGGACTCCTTCAGCCACAGGTCGTCCCACCAGCGCGGGGTGACCAGGTCGCCGAACCACATGTGCGCCATCTCGTGCAGGACGACGTTGGCGCGGGCCTCGTAGGCGGCGTCGGTGACCTTCGAGCGGAAGACGAACTCCTCCTTGAAGGTCACGCAGCCCGGGTTCTCCATCGCGCCGATGTTGTACTCGGGGACAAAGGCCTGGTCGTACTTGCCGAAGGGGTACGGGAAGTCGAACTCCTCGTGGAAGAAGTCGAGTCCGAGCTTGGTGACGCCGAGGATCTCCTCCGCGTCGAAGTACGGCGCGAGCGACTTGCGGCACATCGCGGAGAGCGGGATCTCCAGGGTGGTGCCGTCGGCGAGTTCGCGGCTGTAGTGGTCGTGGGCGACGTGGTACGGGCCGGCCACCACGGCGGTGAGGTAGGTGGAGATCGGCTTGGTCGGCGCGAACTCCCAGGTGCGGGCCGCGCCTTCCTCGGTCACGCTCTCGTGCACGGCGTTGGACCACACGTCCCAGGCGGCCGGGGCGGTCACCGTGAAGCTGAACGGGGCCTTCAGGTCGGGCTGTTCGAAGTTCGCGAACACCCGGCGGGCGTCGGCCGGCTCGTAGTGGGTGTAGAGGTAGGTCTCGCCGTCCGCCGGGTCGACGAAGCGGTGCAGGCCCTCGCCGGTGCGACTGTAGGCGCAGTCGGCCTCGACGGTGAGGACGTTCTCCGCGGCCAGGCCGTCGACGTGCACCCGGGCGCCGTCGTAGGCGGTCGCCGGGTCCAGGGCGCGGCCGTTGAGGGTGATCGAGCGGACGGCCGGGGCGAGCAGGTCGAGGAAGGTGGCGGCGCCGGGCTGGGAGCAGCGGAAGGCGACGGTGGTGGTGGAGCGGAAGGTGGTGGCGGCCGGGTCGGGGGCCGAGGTCACGTCCAGCCGGACCCGGTAGCCGTCCACGGCCAGGATGCCGGCTCGCTGCTGTGCTTCGTCGCGGCTCAGGTTCTTGCCCGGCACGGCGGTACTCCTTTGTCCGGCTCGCACGGTGGTGCGTCTGTGGATGTCCCGTGCGCGGTGTGCGCCGCGCGCGCAAAGGCATCCTTTCACGCCCGCCCTGGCCGGTACCATTGCACAGGCCGTCGGGTCGGGGCCGGAATCACCGGCGCCGGAGGGGTGTTGGGGCTGGGTGGGGAACACCCCGCCGCCTCGGATCACCGCACGAAGGACGAGACCCAGTGACGACTGCCGCTGAGCGCAAGACCGCCGACTTCTGGTTCGACCCGGCCTGCCCGTGGGCGTGGATGACGTCCCGCTGGCTGATCGAGGTCCAGCAGCTGCGCCCGGTCGACGTGAACTGGCACGTGATGAGCCTGTCGGTGCTCAACGAGCACCGCGACCTGCCGCAGGAGTACCGCCAGCTGCTGGACAACGCCTGGGGCGCGGTGCGGGTCTGCGTCGCGGCCGCCCAGCAGCACGGCGAGGAGGTGCTGGGCCGGCTCTACACCGAGCTGGGCCTGCGCTTCCACAACCAGGGCCTGCCGCAGAACCGGGAGACCATCCAGGCCGCCCTGGTGGCCGCCGGCCTGCCCGCCGAGCTGGCGGACGCGGCCGACACCGACGCGTACGACGAGGCCCTGCGCGCCTCCCACAAGGAGGGCATCACCCTGGTCGGCGAGGACGTCGGCACCCCGGTGATCGCGGTCGAGGGCGCGGACGGCGAGCGGGTGGCCTTCTTCGGCCCGGTCGTCACGCCGGCCCCGAAGGGCGAGGCCGCGGCCCGGCTCTGGGACGGCACCCTGCTGGTGGCCTCCACCCCGGGCTTCTACGAGATCAAGCGCACCCGTACGGCGGGCCCGTCCTTCGAGTAGGTCCGTCCGGCACGCGGAAGGGCCCGGTACCAAGCTCTTGGTACCGGGCCCTTCCGGGTGTCCGGGGCTCAGCGCGCGGCCGCGTCCCGGCGCTGCTTGAGCAGGCCGGCGGCGCTCAGCAGCACGACCAGCACCCCGGCCGCGTACAGCTGCTGGCGGTTGCCCTCGGTGGTGGTCATCAGCGCGAGGATGCCGACCACGGCGGCCATCGCGATCCACGTCAGGTACGGGTAGCCCCACATCTTCACGGTGAGCAGCTCGGGCGCCTCGCGCTCCAGCCGGCGGCGCATCCGCAGCTGGACGATGCAGATGAACAGCCAGACCACCAGGATCGCCACGCCGGTGGTGTTCATCAGCCAGGTGAACACGGTGGCGGGCCAGAACTTGGCGGCCAGCACGGCGCCGAAGCCGAACAGGCAGGAGGCCAGCACGGCCCGGCGCGGCACCCCGCCGCTGACCTTGGCCAGTGCCTTGGGGCCCTGGCCGCGGCCGACCAGCGAGTACGCCATCCGGGAGGCGCCGTAGATGTTGGCGTTCATGGCGGACAGCAGCGCGACCAGCACCACCGCCTCCATGATCGTCCCGGCCGCGGGCACCCCGAGGTGGCGCAGCACCGTGACGTAGGGGCCGTCGGCGACGACCGCCGGGTCCTTCCAGGAGACCAGGGTGACCACCAGGGCCATCGAGCCGATGTAGAAGATCGCGATCCGCCACACCGCCGTGCGCACCGCGTTGGCGACGTTCTTCTTGGGGTCGTCGGACTCGGCCGCGGCGATGGTCACCGTCTCCAGGCCGCCGTAGGCGAACACCGAGGCGAGCAGGCCGACGATCAGCCCGCTGACGCCGTTGGGCAGGAAGCCGCCGTGTCCGGTGAGGTTGCTCGTGCCGGGGGCGCCGGGGCCGATCACCCCGGCGACGCCGAGCGCGCCGAGGACCAGGAAGGCGACGATCGCGGCGACCTTGATGGTGGCGAACCAGAACTCGAACTCGCCGAAGTTCTTCACCGCGGTCAGGTTGCTGACGCAGAAGAAGACCATGAACAGGCCGACCCAGACCCAGGCGGACACACCGGGAATCCAGCCGTTGACGATCTTCCCGGCCGCGGTGGCCTCGGCGGCGACGCCGCAGCAGAGCATCACCCAGTACATCCAGCCGGCCGTGATCCCGGCCCAGGGGCCGATCTCCTTCTCGGCGTGCACCGAGAACGAGCCGGAGGCCGGACGGGCGGCGGACATCTCCCCGAGCATCCGCATGATCAGCATGACCAGCAGGCCGGAGAGGGTGAAGGCGAGGATGATCGCCGGACCGGCGGCCGCGATACCGGCGCCCGAGCCGACGAACAGGCCGGCGCCGATGACGCCACCGAGGGCGATCATCGACAGGTGGCGCTGCTTGAGCCCGTGGCTGAGCTGCTGGCCGGACGCCGGGCCGGAGTCCGGCTGGGCGGCGTCGGTGGTCCCGGACGCTGTGGTCCCGGACGCCGTGGGCGCGGAGGTGGGGGCCATAGGGGTGGATCCAGACTGTGCGGAATGCGGCATGAGCTGTCCAATATCCGGGGACCCCTCTGGTCATGCCAACAATGTCCGCTTTCGGCCCACCATGCGGACCGGGCCGCACCCCGGCGTGATCAACCGGTCGCGGAGCGTCGTTTCGGGTCGGTTCCGACAACGCCCGAGGGCGGGGCTTTGTCCGAAACCGTGGCGGCGGCGCAGTGGATCACCGCGTAGGTTCACAGGTGTTCACTCACCTGGACCCGTACGGAGGATCCCCCGATGGCCACTGCCACCACCCCGATAGCGCGTCGCGCCGTCCTCGCCGACCTGCTGCCCGCCGCCTCCACCCGCCTCGGCGCGCAGGCCCGTGACCTCGCCCTGGTGGTCGGCGGCGCCGCGCTGACCGGTGTGGCCGCCCAGCTGTCGGTCAACGTCCCCGGCTCGCCGGTGCCGGTCACCGGCCAGACCTTCGCCGCCCTGCTGGTCGGCACCGCGCTCGGCGCCCGCCGCGGCGTCGCCTCGCTCGCCCTCTACCTGCTGGCCGGCATGGCGGGCATGCCCTGGTTCGCCGAGGGCACCTCCGGCTGGGCCATGCCCTCCTTCGGCTACGTGCTCGGCTTCGTCCTCGCCGCCGCCCTGACCGGCGCGCTGGCCCGCCGCGGCGCCGACCGCACCCCGGTGAACACCGCCGTCACCATGGTTCTCGGCAGCCTCGCCATCTACGCGGTCGGCGTCCCGTACCTGGCCTTCACCCTGCACGTGTCGCTCGCCCGCGCCGCCGAGCTGGGCCTCTACCCGTACCTGGTCGGCGACGCGCTCAAGGCGGCCTTCGCCGCCGGCGCCCTGCCGCTGGCCTGGAAGCTGCTCGGCAAGCGCTGACGCCCCCGTTGTCGGGCCCGGGCGCTCGCGCATGCCACACTCATGGCATGCGCGTGTACCTGGGCTCCGACCATGCCGGATACGAACTGAAGAACCACCTGGTGGAGTGGCTGAAGGAGGCCGGCCACGAGCCGGTCGACTGCGGGCCGCACATCTACGACGCCGAGGACGACTACCCGCCGTTCTGCCTGCGCGCCGCCGAGCGCACCGCCGCCGACGCGGAGGCCCTGGGCATCGTGATCGGCGGCTCGGGCAACGGCGAGGCGATCGCCGCCAACAAGGTCAAGGGCGTCCGTGCGGCGCTGGCCTGGAGCACGCAGACCGCCGAGCTCGGCCGTCAGCACAACAACGCCAACGTGATCTCCATCGGCGGCCGCATGCACACGCAGGAGGAGGCCACCAAGTTCGTCGAGGTCTTCCTCAACACCCCCTACAGCGGCGAGCCGCGGCACACCCGCCGGATCGAGATGCTGAGCGAGTACGAGACCACCGGCGAACTCCCGCCGATCCCGGCCCACCACCCGCAGGGCTGATCCCGCCACCCACCCGTCCACGACGGCCGGCCGCACCCTCGGGTGCGACCGGCCGCCGCCGTTTCCGCCCGGAGGCGCGGCGAAGATCCGCAGGACCGCTCCGGCCCCCGGACCTGTGGGATCGGCCACAGGCCCCGGCGCACGCACACCTCCGCGCGCGGGGCGCGCACGCCACCAGCAGGCTCCGTACGCCCAACCGGCGCACGCCTCCTGACGGCGCGCCCGGCACCGCTCCGATCGGCCGAAACCCGCTGAACCCCCCGCGTGTCGACAACGCTGCCCGCCCCCGGGCCGTCGACGCCGGACCGTACCCGTGGATAGGGTCGGGCCCCATGGCTGGCAGACCGCCGGGCGCACCGCCCCAGACGACTGCGACGAGGCCCGGCGCCGCCCCGGCGTCCGAGCCCGTGACGGCCCGGCTGCGCAAGAGGCTCCGCCGGGTCCGCCGAAGGCTGCGCACGGCCGGTGTCGACTACTTCCGCGGCGGCGCCGCCGACTGGCCGGTGCTCTGCGCGCTGGCCCTGCTCGTCCCGCTGCTGATCCTGCTCAACGTCTGGATCCCCGACTGGGCCCCGCCCACCGCCCTGGTCCTGCCGATCCTGGCCGGCGCGCTGCTGCTGCGCCCCGGCAGCCTGGTGGTGCTCTACGCGCTGGCGGCCCTCGGGCTGTCCGTCGAGTCCGTGATCCACACCGGCCAGCGGGTCGCCAGCGAGAACCCGGAGGCCTACGTCTACGGAGTGACCCCGGGCGCCGCCCTGGTGGTCGGCGCCGCCGGAGTGGGCGGCCTGCTGCTGGCGCAGTTCCGGGCCCGGGTCGGCGTTCCCTGGTGGGGCGGCTCCACCATGCTGTTCGACCTGCGCGAGCGGCTGCGGGTGCAGAGCCGGGTGCCCCGGCTGCCGGACGGCTGGCACGCCGACATGGCGCTGCGCCCGGCCGGCGGGCAGTCCTTCTCCGGGGACTTCGTGGTGGCCGCCCGCACCGGCCCCGGACAGCGGCTGCTGGAGGTGGTCCTCGCGGACGTCTCCGGCAAGGGCATGGACGCCGGCTCCCGGGCGCTGCTGCTCTCCGGTGCCTTCGGCGGCCTGGTCGGCTCGCTGCCCGCGCACGACTTCCTGCCCGCAGCCAACGGCTACCTGCTGCGCCAGTCCTGGGAGGAGGGCTTCGCCACCGCCGTCCACCTGGTGCTGGACCTGGACACCGGCGAGTACGAACTGCTCTCGGCCGGGCACCTGCCGGGCATGCAGCGACTGGCCGGCGCCGGGCGCTGGGAGGTCAAGCAGGCCGAGGGCCCGTTGCTCGGGATCTACGACGGCGCCAAGTTCGAGGGCGTGCGCGGCCGGCTGAACCGCGGCGACGTGCTGATGCTGTGCACCGACGGCATGGTGGAGGCGCCGGGCCGGGACCTCGCCGAGGGCATGGACCGGCTGATGGGGGAGGCGGACCGGCTGGTCCCCGGCGGCGGCCCGGGCAGCGGCGCGGGGGCCGCGGCCGCGCTGATCGAGACGGTGGCCCGGGACATCAACGACGACCGTGCGGTCCTGCTGCTCTGGCGCGACTGAGCTGTTACTCGCCCGCTCGCCTCCGGGGCGCTCCGACCCGGTGCCGACGGTCGGCGCACTGATACTCGCCCGCTCGCCTCCGGGGCGCTCCGACCCGGTGCCGACGGTCGGCGCTCCGGCGCTCGTGCCTCGCTTGTCGCTTCTCCCTTTCGGCACCGGCGCGCCCCTTCGGCTCGGGGCGGGCTCGGGGTGGGCTCGGGGCGGGCCCCGCGTCATGTGCCACCGGCAGCGTCGCTGTCAAGCCTGGCAGCTGATCTTCGGCCATATCGGACGCCCCGTCGGCTGACCGGATCAGCGGCTTCCGCTCCCCGCCTCCGCGCGCTTCCCGGCCGCTCAGCACGCCCCGCCGACGATTCGTCAGGACGGCTCCGATATCGTCCCGGTCGGCGGAAACTCGTCTCGCATCGCAGGATATCGGCGTTGGGCTGACTGTCAGACCTTTACGCAATCGGCACGGTCGACCACACTGAGTCCGGGCGGGACTGTTCAGGATTCGGGGGATGGGGGGCGACACGTGCGGCACGACAGGCAGCGCTCGAGCGTGGGCTCCCTCACCGGCACTGCGCCGGACGGTCCGCGATTCCGCCTCGGGACCGTCGGACAGGCCGGGGTCCGGCTTCACAGGTGCCGCCGGGCGGCGGCACCACGCTATGAAACGAGGAAGTGAGTCCGGGTGGCACTCTCCGTCTCCGCGCTGGTCCTGTTCGCGATCCTGTGCATCATCTTCATCCGGAACAAGCAGATGAAGATCGCCCATGGCATCGTCGCCGCCCTGTTCGGCTTCATGCTGCACGAGACGACCATGGCGGGCTCGATCAACTCCCTGCTGTCCAACCTGGCGCACAGCATCTCCAGCATCACCGGCGGCTGACCCGGCCCGGGCCGCCGGACCTCTCGCACCGTGCCGGCCCCGAGCCGAAGGGGGCGAGCGGGCGAATCGCTCTCACCGGCCGGCCCGTCGGGTCTCCCGCCAGCGGGCGAACAGACCCCGGGGGCGCATCGCCGCCGGGGCCGGGACGCGTACGGGTGCGGGTGCCGCGGCACCCGCCGGCGCGGCCGTGACCGGTGCTGCCCGCTCCGCCGTCAACAACACGAACAACCGTGCCCAGCACAGCCGTTCGCCCCGCGGCCAGTCCAGCGCGCGCAGCGCCGCGGAGGCCGCCTCCGACGCCTCGCCGCCCACCCGGACCTCGGCGACGTCGTCGCCCGCCTTCCCGCCCAGGAAGAGCTTCACCCCCACCGGGCCCGGCCCGGCCAGCTCCGTCCGCAGCGCGGGCGCCAGCGCCGGCAGTACCCGGTGCTCGGCGAGCCACGCCGCCAGGTGCTCGTTGCCGAAGCCGAAGACCGCCGCCGGCCCCTGCACCGCGTGCCAGCCCGGGAGTTCGGGCAGATCGGCGTGATCGGCGTGCACCCCGCGGCCCTCGGCCAGCTCGACCAGCACCGAGGCGGTGGTGGTCGCCCACATCTTCACCGCGTTCGCGAGCTTCTCCTCCTCGGTCTTGCCGAGGCCCGCCGCGCAGTCCCACACCACCGGCGCGTCCGCCCGGCCCAGCTGCAGCACGAAGCCGAGGTCCACGTGCCCGGCGCCGTCGTCCCCGGGGTGCTCGCGCACCGCCACCGCCGTGGTGCCCGGACCGCGCACCACCTCGCCGTCCGGATGGAACTCCTGACCCAGTCGCGCCATCTCCCGGACCACGCAGCGCTGTATGACGGCCAGTCGCTCCTGCGGACGCACCGGGACTCCTCCACCTAGGGAGCGCGCCGGCTGCGGCCGCGCTCGAACTGAGCTCGAACGCCGCCGAGGCTATCGGCCCGACCGCCAACCGGGAAACCGTTCGCGCAGGCCCGGCCTCCGGTCGCGGAAATGTCCTGGATGCCCCATTTTGGGGAGCGGAACCTGAAGGCCGCCCGCCTGGAGAGCCCGCATGCCCCGCACCGACCTGACGCCCCTTCCGCCGCTGCCGGTCTCTCTGCCGGGGCTGCCGCCGGGCCCGGACGGCCCCGGCCTGGTCGCCGAGATCGAGGCCTACCTCGCCTCGCTGCCCGCCCCCGCGCGCACCCCGGCACCGTATGTCTGCCGGTACGGCAGCACCCTGCGCCCCTGGAACGCCGGCCACCCGGCGCCCCGGGCCACCCTGCTCGACCGGGCACTGCGCCGCTCCGCTCGTCCCGTCCCGGTCGGCGCCGCCGACCACCTGCGGCTCGTCTCCCGCTTCATCGGCGCCCACGGCTGGCTGCAGGGCGCGATGTGGGACCACTCCGGCCGGGTCTGCCTGCTCGGCGCCCAGGCCGCCGTCCTGGCGTACGGCTACGGCACCCCGGCGACCGTGCGCACCGCCCGGGTCCAGCTGATGGAGGTGCTGCACGCCACCGGGCGCCCGGCGCGCTCCCCGGACGAGTACAACGACCGCCCCACCACCCGGGAGGGTGACATCCACCTACTGCTCGACCGGGCCGCCGCCCGGGCCGCCCGGCTCGGGCTCTGATCCCGCCGGGAACGCCGACGGCCCCGGTGCGCTGGGCGCACCGGGGCCGGACCGGAAGAGCGGGCGACGAGAATCGAACTCGCGTGACTAGTTTGGAAGACTAGGGCTCTACCATTGAGCTACGCCCGCGCGACCCCCCGAGCCGTCTCCGGCCGGAAGTTCGGGAGACAGCGTACCTGGTCCGGCCGCTCCCGTGCACACCGTATTCCTCACGAACCCGCTTGCGCCCCGCCCCGAAATAGTCGGCGAGCCGTGCAGGCCCGGCGTGTACGCTTCCTCTCGGCACCACGGGGTGTGGCGCAGTTTGGTAGCGCGTCCGCTTTGGGAGCGGAAGGCCGTCGGTTCGAATCCGGTCACCCCGACAGTGAGTGCGGCAGGGTCTCGCCCATCGGGGCGGGGCCCTGTTCTGTCGGGGCGGTACGGTGGCGCCTGGCGTCCGCCTTTCGTGGTACCGGTAGGATGGGGTGCTGGCGGTAGTCCCTGTGGCGTCCACCCAGGTCAACCGCACGAGGGCGAGGAGTCACGCTCACCGTCCACTCACGGGAGATGCAGCTCCAACCGCCCATCGCCCGTCTCGCCCGAACCGCCCGTACCGGCCCCGGCCGAACGGAACGGAACAGGCGGAGACAATCTGACCGCAAGCCCATAGGAGACCTAACCGTGAAGAGCGCCGTCGAGACTCTGAACCCGACCCGGGTTCGACTCACCGTCGAGGTGCCCTTCGAGGAGCTCAAGCCCAGCCTCGACGCGGCGTACAAGAAGATCAACCAGCAGGTCACGGTTCCGGGCTTCCGCAAGGGCAAGATCCCGGCTCGCGTCATCGACCAGCGTTTCGGCCGTGGCGCCGTGCTGGAGGAGGCCGTCAACGACGCCCTGCCGCGCTTCTACACGCAGGCCGTCGACGAGGGCAAGATCGAGGTCCTCGGCCAGCCCGACATCACCAACATCGAGGGTGTCGAGAAGATCGCCGATGGCGGTGACCTGAAGTTCACCGCCGAGGTGGACATCCGCCCGGAGATCACCCTGCCGGAGTTCTCCTCCATCGAGGTGACCGTCGACCCGATCGCCGTCTCCGACGAGGACATCGAGAAGTCGCTCGAGCAGCTGCGCGAGCGCTTCTCCTCGGTCAAGGACGTCGAGCGCGCCGCCGCTGCCGGCGACATCGTGGTCGTGGACCTGGTTGCCAAGGTCGACGGCGAGGTGCCGGAGGACGGCACCGCGAACGGCGTCAGCTACGAGATCGGCTCGGGCCGCCTCATCGACGGCATCGACGAGGCCGTGCTCGGCCTGTCCGCCGGCGAGGAGAAGACCTTCGAGACCGAGCTCAAGGGTGGCACCCAGGCCGGCAAGACCTCCGAGGTCACCGTCACCGTCACCGCCGTCCAGGAGAAGGAGCTGCCGGAGCTGGACGACGAGTTCGCCCAGCTGGCCAGCGAGTTCGACACCCTGGAGGACCTGCGCGCCGACTCCCGCAAGCGCCTGGAGCGCATGAAGGAGTACGACCAGGCCACCCAGGCCCAGGAGAAGGTGCTGGACGCGCTGCTCGCGCTGGTTGAGATCGAGTACCCCGAGAAGCTCCTCAAGGACGAGATCGAGACCCGCAAGCACAACGTCGAGCACCACCAGCTCGAGCCGATGGGCCTGAACCTCGACACCTACCTGGAGACCCAGGGCAAGACCCGCGAGGAGTGGGACGCGGAGATCGAGGAGCAGGCGAAGAAGGGCATCAAGACCCAGTTCGTCCTGGACCAGATCGTCGCCAACGAGGAGCTGGGTGTTAACCAGGAGGAGCTCACCGAGCACCTCATCCGCCGCGCCGCCGGCTCCGGCCTCACCCCGGACCAGTTCGCCCAGCAGGTCGTCCAGGGCGGCCAGGTTCCGCTGCTGGTCGGCGAGGTCGCCCGCGGCAAGGCGCTGGCCACCGTGGTCGAGGCCGCCAAGGTCGTCGACACCGAGGGCAACGAGATCAACTTCGACGACGAGGACGAGACGGGCGAGACCGTCGAGGCCGTCGCCGAGGAGAACACCGAGGCCTGAGCCCCGGTAGCCCCCTGAGGCAGCCCAGCGGGCCCGGACGCCGTACGGTGTCCGGGCCCGCTGTCGTCCCGCCCGCGCGCCGCCGCGACCCTGCGCTCACAGCGAACAGTTCTGCGTGAGGGATTCTGCGGCCCGGCCTGCGCGTTAGGGTCCTTGGACAGCAACAATCACGACGTGATACCCGGAAGCTGTGCGACACCGCGACGGCCGTGGAACGACCGTCCAAATCGACTGAGCAGGTGGCTAAGTGACGTTCCCGCAGATGCAGATGCCTGGCCCGATGGCGCCGCACGCCGCCGCTGGTGACGTGCTCGGCGGCCTCGGCGACCAGGTCTACAACCGGCTGCTGGGCGAGCGGATCATCTTCCTCGGCCAGCAGGTCGACGACGACATCGCCAACAAGATCACCGCCCAGCTGCTGCTGCTGGCCGCGGACCCGGACAAGGACATCTTCCTCTACATCAACTCCCCGGGTGGCTCGATCTCGGCCGGCATGGCGATCTACGACACCATGCAGTACATCAAGAACGACGTCGTCACCATCGCGATGGGCATGGCCGCCTCGATGGGCCAGTTCCTGCTGACCGCCGGCGCCAAGGGCAAGCGCTTCTCGCTGCCGAACGCCAACATCCTGATGCACCAGCCCTCCGCGGGCCTCGGCGGCTCCGCCACCGACATCCGCATCCAGGCCGAGCAGCTGCTCCGCACCAAGAAGCGGATGTCCGAGCTGATCGCCTTCCACAGCGGCCAGTCCTTCGAGCAGATCACCAGGGACTCCGACCGCGACCGCTGGTTCACGCCGGAGGAGGCCCTGGAGTACGGCCTGATCGACGCGATCATGCACAGCGCCGCGGACGTCCCCGGCGGCGGCGGCACGGGCGCCTGAGCCTCGGCCCGGCCCACGAGACCACAGCCCCAACGCCCCGGAGGACAAGAACCCCCATGAACATCCCCAGCCTGTCGGCCGCCAAGGCGCGCGTCGAGGACATGCGCGCCGAGGGCCGCTACATCGTCCCGCGCTTCGTCGAGCGGACCACGCAGGGCATCCGCGAGTACGACCCGTACGCCAAGCTGTTCGAGGAGCGCATCATCTTCCTCGGCTCGCAGGTGGACGACGTCTCGGCGAACGACATCATGGCGCAGCTGCTGTGCCTGGAGTCGATGGACCCGGACCGCGAGATCCAGATGTACATCAACTCGCCCGGCGGCTCGTTCACGGCCCTGACGGCCATCTACGACACGATGCAGTACGTGAAGCCGGACATCACCACGGTCTGCATGGGCCAGGCGGCCTCCGCCGCGGCCGTGCTGCTCGCCGCCGGTACCCCCGGCAAGCGGATGGCGCTGCCGAACGCCCGCATCCTGATCCACCAGCCGTACACCGAGACCGGCCGCGGCCAGGTGTCCGACCTGGAGATCCAGGCCAAGGAGATCTTCCGGATGCGCGAGCAGCTGGAGGAGATGCTCTCCAAGCACTCCAACAAGTCGGTCGAGCAGGTGCGCGACGACATCGAGCGCGACAAGATCCTGACCGCCGAGGAGGCCGTCGAGTACGGCCTGGTCGACCAGATCATCTCCACCCGCAAGACCTCGCTGACCTCCTGAGGCCGGCACCGTCGGGGGGGGGGGGCGCCCCCCCGCGGGGGCGCCCCCCCCCCCCGCCGCCGGGGCGGGCCCCACCCCCGCGCCGGCGGTCGGGGGACCGCTGCCCGGTCCCCCGGCCGCCATCCCCGGCGCGAAGCCCCTCCGGGGCCCTCAGCGGCCCCTGTCCACCCGCGCCCGCCTTCCCGGGGGCCACCCCCACAACATCCCCCCGTCCCGCCCGGAACCCCGCCCCGGCCCCTGGCCATCCCCAACGACGAGGCGGCTATCGTGCACAGGTGCACGACGCGGCCCGGAACCCCGGGCGCCGCACGTGAGGGGAGTCGCAGGTGATCGGACGGGCGCTGAACGGGCGTTACGAACTCGTCGAGATACTCGGCGTCGGCGGCATGGCCACCGTTTGGCGCGGCGTCGACCGGGTGCTGGGCCGCCAGGTGGCCGTCAAGGTCCTCAACGGGGGCCTGGCGGACGATCCCCGCTTCGCCGAGCGCTTCAGCCGGGAGGCGCAGCACGCCGCGATGCTGGTGCACCCGAGGATCGTCATGGTCTTCGACTCCGGCGTGGACCAGGGCACCCCGTTCATCGTCATGGAGCTGGTCCAGGGCCGTTCGCTGGCCGCCGTCCTGGCCCAGCAGCCGCAGCTGCCGGTGGAGCGGGCGGTGGGGATCGCGGCGGCGGTCTGCGAGGCGCTGACGGTGGCGCACGCGGCTGAGCTGGTGCACCGGGACATCAAGCCCGGGAACATCATGATCACCGACGACGGCGGCGTGAAGGTCGTGGACTTCGGCATCGCCAGAGCGGGCTCCTCCAACAACCTGACCCAGACCGCGAGCGTGCTCGGTACGGCCGCCTACCTCTCGCCCGAGCAGGCCACCGCCTCCACCCTGGACGGCCGCACCGACCTGTACGCGGTCGGCTGCGTGCTGACCGAGATGCTCACCGGCGAGACCCCGTTCACCGCCGAGACCCCGGTGGCGATCGCCTTCAAGCACGTCAGCGAGCAGCCCCTGCCCCCGTCCGTACGGCGCCCCGGTCTGCCGCCGGCCCTGGACGCGGCCGTGCTGCGCCTGCTCGCCAAGAACCCGGCGGAGCGACCCGCCGACGCTGCCGCGGCGCGTGCCGAGCTGCTGGGCACCGTCCCGGGCCTGGCCGTCGGCGACCCGACGGCGGAGCTGCTCGCCACCACCGCAGCCGCCACCCAGCTGCTCCCACCGGTCGCCCCGCCGCACCCGAACCAGCAGCACACCACCCTGCTGCCGCCCCACCTGCCCCACTCGTCCCAGCCGCCCCGTCCCGCAGCCGCCGCCACCTCGGTGATGGCCCCGATCCCGACCGCGCCAGCCGTGCCCGCCGCCCCGTCGGCCCCCGCCCGGAGCCGCCGCAGCAAGCCCCTGGTCCTCGGCGCCCTCGGCATCGCGGGCCTGGCCGGGGTCACCGCCCTGGCCCTCACCGCCTTCGACGAGCCGGCCGGCAACGCCGCCGCCACCAAGGCGCGCCCCGCCGCCACCGCACCCAGCGGCACGGCGGCCGGGACCCCGACGCCGACGATGCCCCCCGGCGCCGCCCCCACCACGGCCGCGGCCCTCCCCGCCCCCACCCAGGCCGTCCCGCGCAACCAGCCCGCCGCGCTGCAGCTCCAGTCGTTCCGTCAGGCCGTCGCCCAGGCGCAGATCACCAAGGAACACGACCGCCAGACGGAGCTGCTGCGGATCCTCGACGACACCGCCGATCGCCTCAACGGGGGCAACCCCGACGACGCGGCCCAGCAGCTCAAGGGCGCCCAGAAGGTGATCAAGGACCTGGGCAAGAAGCACGCCGTCGACGCCCCCACCTACGCCAACTGGAACGCCCGCCTCTCGGCTCTCTTCGCCACCCTCCACGCCACCGCGGGCGACCAGCAGGACGACTGACGCCGCGCCTGGGCGGCCCCGTGCCGACGATCGGTTCCCGAGTCCTGGGCGTCTCCGGCCTGCCGTGTGCGGTCGCCTTCCGGACGGCGGCCCTCGGCCTCGGCGAGTCGCCCGTCCAGGAGCCTCGTCCACAGCCTGTGGACGAGGCTCACGGCTTCCGGTGGCGCACCCGGCTCTCCGCACCCGTCCGGAGCGTCCGCGACGTCGCCCCGGACGCCCGTCGTCGCCCCGAACGGACCGGCCCCTGTTGGACCGCCGGCACCGCCGACCGGACCCGGTTCGGGCTCCCGGACAAGCGTCGAGCCCCTGGTGGGGGTCCACCAGGGGCTCGACGGGAGCTTGTGCGACTCAGGCGGTCGTCTCGGGGCGCTTCGCCTCGGTGGCCTTGGTCACGTTGGTCGGCGTGACGGCCGGACGGTCGGCGGGCTGCTGCGGGGCGGCCGTGCTCTGGGCGGTGCCGGCCTCCGCCGAGGGGTCCTCCTCGCGCATCGCCTTGGTCTCCGCCTTCAGGATGCGCATCGACTTACCGAGGCCGCGCGCCATCTCCGGCAGCTTCTTCGACCCGAACAGCAGGATGACGACCGCCAGCACCACGAAGATGTGCCAGGGCTCAAGACCGTTCCGCAGCATCCCTGGCCACCGGTCCCTTCTTGTCTAGAGTCACGGGGGGCGCTAGCGCCCATGCTCGCCAGTATGCCTGGACCTGACGGCGAACGGATACACCGGCCGGGAAACGCTGGCCAAAAACCGGGTGCCGCTCAAGCGGATCACGGGTGCGGGCGGTCGCGTCCCGGGTGGTCGGTGTGCTGGCTCACATCCGTACCGGCGCCGGTGCGATCAGTAGACGAACGGCACCAGCCGCTTCGAGACCGTACGGTACTGCGCGTACGCCGGGCCGAAGGCCGACAGCAGCAGTCGCTCCTCGGCGGCGATCCGCCAACCGTACGCGCCGAGCAGCAGTGTGACGACCACCAGGGCCGCCGCCCAGCCCGCCGTGCCGAGCGCGTAGCCGCCCCAGACCAGCAGGCTGCCGGCGTAGCCGGGGTGGCGGATCAATCGGTACGGGCCGCTGCGGACCAGGTGCTGGGTGTCCACGGTGCGCAGGGTGCGGGTGTAGTAGCGACCCAGGGTGCGCATGCCCCAGGCCCGCAGCGCCAGCCCGGCGGCGACCAGGGCGACCCCGAACCAGTTTGCCCAGGTGGGCAGTTCGCCGATCGAGGCGCGGCTGAACAGCACCACGACCAGGGCTGACGCGAGGTAGCAGCCGATCAGCAGCCGGGTCGAGCCGCGGTCGCGGTCGTCCGCGCGCCAGCTACCGGTGGCGGCGTCCTCGCGGCGGCGCAGCAACAGCTCGTAGCCGCTCCAGCAGGCGAGGCCGAGCAGGGAGAGCAGGGACGGCAGGGACATGACGGCTCCTGACGGTCGTGGTCACCCCTTCACGGTCCTCCGGTCGGCCCGCCACGACACGCACCCGGGGGTGGAAGCTCCGGCGTCCACCCCCGGGTGGACGGTCGTCGGCCGGTCACTGCGGGCGCCGCGCCAACAGGTAGCCGCGCCGGGTGGGCGCCTCCTCGGGCAGGCCCTCCCGCTCCAGTCGCGCCTCGACGGCGAACCCGGCCTCGGCGAGGCGGGCGGCGACGGCGTCGGTCCCCCGGAAGTGGAAGTCCACGTCGACCTGGTGACCCCACCACTCCTCCATCCGCCGCACCTCGTCGCCCAGGTGGAAGGAGACCAGCAGCACCCCGCCGGGCCGCAGCACCCGCCGCATCTCGATGAAGGCGGGCAGCAACTCCTCCGGCTCCAGGTGGATCACCGAGTACAGCGCCACCGCGGCCGCGAACTCCCCGTCGGCGGCGGGCAGCGCCAGCAGGTCGCCGGTGCGGAACTCCGCCTTCGGCTGCTCCCGCCGGGCCAGCTCGACCATCCGCGGCGACAGGTCGACGCCCACCACCCCGGCCCCCTGCTCGGCCAGCCACCCCGCCACGTGCCCCGGCCCGCACCCCAGGTCGGCGACCACCCCGCCGGCCGCCTCCTCCACGACGGCCCCGAGCAGCGCCCGGTCCACCACCTTGTACGCCAACTCACCCCCGATCCGCCCCAGGTACTCCTCCGCCACCGCGTCGTAACTCCCGCGCACCCGCCCGTGTTCAGCAACCATGCCCCTCACCCTGGCACGCTCGTCCACCCCCGCACCGGACCTTTCCGAACCCCGCCCGATTGCCCATCCCGTCCCCGCGCCCACAGTCGAGGACGGGGTGCTGATCGTCTGGGTCATGGCGGTCGGTCACCGGCGCGATATCCACCGGAACTTCTAGATCCAGCCCCCGAACGGCGGAGAGCCCCCGCCCGGGGTGGGCGGGGGCTCTCGATGACTCGCGTGGATCGGGGCCGTCGGGTGGGTCAGGCGGCCATCGCCTCAGGGGCGGGGGCCGGGGTGGCGGCCGGGAGGTGGCGGAGGAGGCGGTAGGCGAGGAGGGCGGCGCCGAGCGCGAAGAGGAGGCCGACGACGGCGGCGACGTGCAGGCCGTCGGTGAAGGCGTTGCGGGCGGTCTCCAGCAGGTCCGCGCCGAGCTGTCCGGGCAGGTGGGCCGCGACGGCGACCGCGCCGCCGAGGGTGTCCCGGGCCGTGTCGGCGGCCTGGCCGCCGACGCCCGCCGGGAGGGCGCCGTCCAGCTGGTGGCGGTAGACCGCGGCGCCCGCCGCGCCGAGCAGGGCGATGCCGAGCGAGCTGCCGAGTTCGACGGCGGTCTCGGAGGTGGCGGAGGCGGCGCCGGCCTGCTCGACGGGGGCGGCGGAGACGACCATCTCGGCGGTCATCGTCATGGTCCCGACCGTGCCCGCGGCCAGCACGCCCGCCGCGGTGAGGATGAGCGCCAGCGGCGAGTGCGCGCCGACCTGGGTCATCATCGCGAACCCGGCCGCGCCGACCAGGAAGCCGCCGCCCATCAGCGCCGCCGGGCGGACCTTGCCGGCCAGCGCGGAGCTGATCCCGATCGCCGCGCCGACGCCGACGCTCGGCACCAGCGACCAGAGCGAGGCGGTGAACGGGCTCATGCCCTTGACCAGTTGCAGGTACTGCGAGGTGAAGAGGGCGAAGCCCATCATCGCGAACATCGCGAGGGTGTTGACGCTGATCGCCCCGCTGAAGGTGCGGATCCGGAACAGGCTCAGGTCGATCAGCGGGCTGGCGGCGGTGCGCTGGCGCTGGACGAACGCGGCGGCGATCAGCAGCCCGGCGACGACGGCGAGCGCGGGCGGCAGGCTCCAGCCGTCCACGGCGAGGGTCTTGATCCCGTAGACCAGCGGCAGGATCGCGGCGAGGGAGAGCGCGGCGCCGGGCAGGTCGAAGCGGCCGGTGCGGGCGGCGGTGCGGTACTCGGGGAGCAGGACGGGTGCGGTCAGCAGGACCAGGACCATGACCGGGACGGCGAGCAGGAAGGCCGAGCCCCACCAGAAGTGGTCGAGCAGCAGGCCGCCCGCGACCGGGCCGAGGGTGGCTCCGGCGGTGAGCATGCCGCCCCAGGCGCCGAGGGCGATCTGCCGCTGCTTGGGGTCGTGGAACATGTTGCGGATCAGCGCGAGGGTCGAGGGCATCACGGTGGCCCCGGCGGCGCCGAGCACGGCGCGGGCGGCGATCAGCTGTTCGGCGCTGCCGGACCAGGCGGCCAGCAGCGAGGCGCCGGTGAAGCCGGCGGCGCCGATCATCAGCAGTCGGCGGCGGCCGATCCGGTCGCCCAGCGCGCCCATCGTGATGAGCAGCCCGGCCAGCAGGAACGAGTACATGTCCATGATCCACAGCTGCTGGGTGCCGCTGGGCGCCAGCGTGGTGGAGATGTACGGGACGGCGAAGAACAGCACGCCCATGTCCATGGACAGGACGAGCGTGGGGAGCAGGAGGACGGCCAGGCCGATCCATTCGCGACGGCCTGCGCGGCCGGTGGTTGCGGTCATGGGGAAGACAGTACGGACGTGTCAGACGCTTGTCTAGTACGTATGTGTAAATCAATCGTCCTAGACTTTCGTGCAAGACATCTGTGCAGTCCTTCCGTAGGATCAAGGGCATGGGAAACCGCGAAGACCTGATGGCCGGCGCCAAGCGCTGCCTGTACGAGAAGGGCTACGGGCGCACCACGGCCCGCGACATCGCGACCGCCTCGGGCGTCAGCCTGGCCGCGATCGGCTACCACTTCGGCTCGAAGGACGCCCTGCTCAACGCCGCGATGATCGAGGCGATCGGCGAGATGGGGCAGTCCCTGGGCGAGGCGGTCGCCGGCGCGAACCAGGTGTCCGACGACCCGGAGGTGCGCTTCGCCGCCGTCTGGGAGGCCCTCAAGGACGTCTTCGTCGAGCACCGGGGGCTCTGGGCGGCCCAGTTCGAGGCGCTCGCCCAGGCCGGTCACGAGCCCGAGCTCGCGCAGGCGCTCGGGGCGGCGCAGAAGGAGGGCCGGCTCGGGCTCGCCGCACTGTTCCAGGGCCTGCCCGAGGTGCCGGACACCGAGGAGGAGCTGGCGCGCGGCGCCTTCTACCAGACCCTGCTGGCCGGGTACGCCGCCCAGTGGCTGGCCGCGCCCGAACTGGTACCCAGCGGGCAGGAGTTCCTGCGCGGGTTGCGGCTGGTCAGCGGCAGCGTACTGGGCGCCACCGGGGGCTGACGGCGGCCGCCGTCACGCGGTGACGGCCGTCAGCAGCACCACCGAGTCGACGTGGGCGAGCAGCCCGTGCCGCTCCTGCGGGACGGGTTCCAGCTCGCCGACGGACAGTTCCGTCCGCCGCCCGGCGATGGTCAGCGAGACCCGGCCGCGCAGCACCTGGACGCTTCCGGCGGTGGGCGGGGTGTGCTCGTCCAACGCGGTGCCGGCGGCCAGCGCGATCACGGTCTGCCGCAGCACGCCGTCGTGCAGCACCAGGTGGGCGCTGCGGCCGTGCGGGCTCTCGGCCGCCAGGGCCGCGTGCTCCACGGCGAGCTGTTCGAGATCGGGCATCGCTCCTCCTCACCCCGTGCCCAGGGTCGCGGACGCGCTGTCGAACCGCACCCGGAGAGGCCCGGAGCGGGCCACCCGAGGTGCAGCCCCCGCCGACTGCCCCCATCGTGGAGGCATGGCGACCAACGAGAGAATCCTGAGCGGGGTCCAGGTCAGCCGCTCGATGCTGGCCGGCGGCCTGGTGCTCACGGGCATCGGCTCGGTGCTCGGCGCGGCCGGGGCGGCGATGGTGTGCGCGGCGCTGCTCACCGCCGGCCGCAACTGGGTGCGCAGCCTGGAGACCCCGCCGACCGCACTCGCCCAGCGGGCCCTGCGTGAGGCCAGGGTGGCCTCCGCGGCCGGCTGGGAGGCCTGGCGCGCGGAGCACGGCTCGCCCAACTGAGCCCGCTCGCCCAGCCGGGCGCGTTCGCCCGCCCGTACGGGCGGGCGCGGCGGGCCGTCATGGGGGTACGGCCCGCCGCGGCTTGGAATCCTCCAGCGCTCCTACAACGCGCCTACAGCCCCAGCGACTTGGCGACGATGCTGCGCATGACCTCGCTGGTGCCGCCGTAGATCCGGAACACCCGGTTGTCGGTGTAGAGCCGGGCGATCGGGTACTCCAGGATGTAGCCGTAACCGCCGTGCAGCTGAAGGCACTTGTCGATGACCACGGAGGCCGACTCGGTGCAGAACAGCTTCGCGGCGGCCGCGTCGGCGACGCTCAACTCGCCGTTCTGGTAGAGCTCCAGCGCGCGGTCCACCATCGACTGCTGCGCCATCACCTGGGACTCGCAGTCGGCCAGGGTGAACTTGGTGTTCTGGAACTCGGCCACCGCCTTGCCGAACACCTTGCGCTCCTTGACGTACTGCACCGCGAACCGCACCGCCGCCGCGGCCGACGCGTACGCGCTGACGGCGATCGCGAGGCGCTCCTGCACCAGGTTGTGGGTCAGGTAGGAGAAGGCCCTGCCTTCCTCGCCGAGCAGGTTCTCCACCGGCACCTTGACGTCGCTGAACGCCAGCTCGGCGGTGTCCGAGGTGCGCAGGCCGATCTTCTGCAGCTTGCGGCCGACGGTGTAGCCCGGCGACGTGGTGTCCACGCACAGGATGGACAGACCGGCCCGGCGGTTCTCCGGGTCGTACGGCGAGGTGCGGCAGACCACCAGGACCAGGTCGGCCAGCACGCCGCCGGTGATGAAGGTCTTGGCACCGTTCAGGACGTAGTGGGTGCCGTCCTCGGAGAGCCGCGCGGTGGTGGTGATGCCCGCGAGGTCGGAGCCGGCGCCCGGCTCGGTCATCGCGATCGCGGTCATGATGTCGCCGGAGACGAAGCCGGGCAGCCAGCGCCGCTTCTGCTCCTCGTTCGCGTACTCCAGCAGGTACGGCAGCACCAGCCCGGTGTGCACGCCGGAGGAGCCGAAGCTCACGCCCGCCCGGGCGGTCTCCTCGGCGATCACCGCCTGGTACTTGAAACCGCTCTCGCCCGCGCCGCCGTACTCCTCCGGTACCTCGATGCCGTAGATGCCGAGTTCGCCGAGCTGGCGGTAGAAGTCGCGCGGCGGGTGGCCGTCGGTCTCCCAGCTCTCGTAGACCGGGACGACCTCGTTGGCGATGAAGTCCCGGATGGTCTCCCGGAAGGCCTCGTGGTCCTCGTTGAACACGGTGCGGCGCACGGCGGCGCTCCCTTCGACGGTGCCGGCCGGAGTACCGGCCACGGCGGAACGGCCCAGGTGGTGGCCCCACAAGTTAATCCCGGGTAGCTTCGACTGTCCAGAGTCGTCCGCCCGGGATTCCGGGTGTACAGGGGCGACAAGTGAATCCTTGCTAGCCTTTGGACGCCGTTCAAAGAAGTCCCCGGAGGAGGTGCGTCATGGTGGTCCGACGGCCGCCCGGTCGGCGTGCCCAGATCCTCGCGGTCGCCGCCGAGCGCTTCCACCGCAGCGGTTACCACCAGGTCTCGATGACCGAGGTCGCCGCCGGGGTCGGCATCACCGCGCCCGCGCTCTACCGGCACTTCCGCGGCAAGCCCGAACTGCTGGACCGGGCCGTCCGGTTGGGCCTGGACGCGCTCGCCGACGGCCTGCGCGCGGCCGCCACCACCGCCGAACTCGGCGCCGTGCTGGCCGCCGTGGCGGTCGGCCACCGCCCGCTCGGCACCCTGGTGCAGCGCGACGCCCGACTGCTGCCGCCGGCCCGCCGGGCGGCGCTGCGGCGCGAACTCCGTGTCGACGCCGTCCTGATGACCGCCGTGCTGCGCGCCGAGCGGCCCGAACTGGCCGAGGCGGACGCCGAGTTGCTCTGCTGGTCGGCGCTCTCGGCCTGCTCCGGGCTGTCCTACCAGTCGGCCGCGCCGCAGCCCCGCCGGGCCGAGGCGCTGCTGCGCGGGATGGTCGCGGGCATCCTCGCGGTGTCCCTGGACGGTGCGGTCGCCGACCCCGAGACGGCCCCCGCAGCCGCCTCCGCCCCGGTCCGCGCACCCGTATCCGCGCCGGGGGCCAGGCCGCGGGCGCGCCGGGAGGAACTGCTCGCGGCGGCCGTCCGACTGTTCCACCAGCGCGGCTTCGACAACGTCAGCACCGACCAACTCGGCGCCGCCGTCGGCATATCCGGCCCCAGCGTGTACCGGCACTTCGACAGCAAGGCGCAGCTGCTCGCCGCCTCCCTGGTGGGCAGCCGCGAGCGGCTCCGGCACGAGGTGGACGGCGCGATCGCGGCCGCCGCCGGGCCGGAGGCGGCGCTGGCGGCCGGGCTCCGCGCGTACGTCGACTTCGCGCTGCGCAACGGCGACTACCTGGGCGCGATGCTCAGCGAGACCGAGCGGCTGGCCCCGCCGGACCGCCGGGCCGCGGTGGACTTCCGGCGGGACTTCCTGCGCACCTGGGTCGAGCTGCTGCGGCAGGTGCGCCCCACGGTCGACGCGGTGGACGCCCGGATCCAGGTGCACGCGCTGTTCGCGCTGGTCAACGACGGGGTGCGGAACCGTCCGCACAGCACCCGGCCGGACCTCGGGGACTGTCTGCTGCGGCTCGGCCGGGCGGTGCTGGGGCTGTCCTGACCTGCCGGGGCCGACCCGACGGGGCCGACCCGGCGCACGGGTCGGGCCGGGCACCCACCCCGTCGGCGCGGGGCGGGCACCCGGCCCGTTCGGTGCCGACCGGCCGGCCTAGTGGAGGACGTGCGGGTAGAAGACCCGGGCGTCGAAGTTCCCGTTGCCCTGCACGGCGCCGATGTTCCCGCCGTTGCCGGCCACGGCGAGGCCGTTGTTCTGGTTGCTCGCGCCGGAACCGGTGGCCGTCTGCTGGGTGTTGACCACGTTGCCGTGGACGCTGCCGATGACGTTGCCGGAGCCGACGTTGCTCACGACGCTGCCGTTGGAGTGGTCGATCGCGCCGACGCCGTTGTCGGCGTGCGCGGTGGCGGCGCCGACGCCGAGGAGGAGGAAGGCCCCGAGGGCGGTGACGGCGGCGGCTGCGCGAATACGGGACACGCTGGTCTCCCTGAGCTGGAAGTGCGAGGGTGGCGCGCTCCGGAGTGGCCGCTCCGTGGCGCCGTTGCCTGACGTCGCGCGATCAGCATCCCCCAGCGACGTGGACGAACTCCACCAAACGGGTGGCATTTCCCTCGATGGTGGGGGATTGGTCAATTCAGAGTTGACCGCAATGCGTCCTCGACTCGTCGTCCGTCATTCCGTCAGAAGGAAAGAAATGGTCGGCGGATTGTCACACTGGCACACTGGGGACCCATGTCTGAAGGTGCCCCGACCGAGCCCACCCCCGCCGAGGACCTGCGCACCACCGAGGTCGATCTCGGCGGCCTGGTGAACGTCCTCGCCACCCACCTCTACTCCACCCCGCTGGTCGCCCTGCGCGAACTCGTCCAGAACGCCCACGACTCGCACACCCGCCGGCTCCTGGAGGACCCGGACGGCGACCACCGCCCGCTGATCCGGGTGCGTGCCGACGCCACCCGGCGGACCGTCGCCGTCGAGGACACCGGGGCCGGCCTCACCGAGCCCGAGATCCACTCCTACCTCGCCACCGTCGGCACCGGCTACACCAGGATGCTGCGCGAACTGACCGGCAACCAGGAGCTGATCGGCGCCTTCGGCCTCGGCTTCCTGTCCGCCTTCTCGGTCGCCGACGAGGTCACCGTCACCACCACCTCGCACCGCGAGCCGCGGCTCGGCCACCGCTACCGCAGCCGCGGCGGCGAGCAGTACCAGGTCGAGCCGGTCCCCGCCCGGCCGCAGCCGGGCACCGTGGTCGAGCTGGCGCTCAAGGCCGGGCACGCCCACCTCGCCGACGAACACGCGCTGCGCGAAGTCCTGGGCCGCTACTGCGTGTTGCTGCCGATACCGGTCTACGTCGGCGACGACACCGAGCCCGTCAACTCCGTCCAGGTGCCCTGGCGGCAGAACCTCGACGGCGACCAGCACGCCGCCCGGATGCGCTTCGCCACCGCCTTCGGCCGCCGGTTCGAGCCGCTCACCGCCTTCCCCGTGCCGCCCGTCCGGGAAGAGGGGGCCGTCGACGGCGGCACCGACGCGATCGGTCTGCTCTGGGTCCAGGACGGCGGCACCTACGGCAGCAGCGACAACCGCGACCTCGCCGTCTACCTGCGCGGCATGCTGCTCGCCGAGGACGCCCGCGACCTGCTGCCCAGCTGGGCCGGGTTCATCGGCGGCGTGGTCGAGTCCAGCCGGCTCACCCCCACCGCCAGCCGCGAGGACCTCCAGCGCGACGAGCACTACCGCGCGCTGCAGAAGGTCCTCGCCGACGCCATCGTGGACGGCCTGTACGAGACGGCCCGGCTGCGGCCCGCCGCCTGGCGCCGCATCCTCACCCGGCACGGCCAGGACCTGCTCGGCGCCGCGCTCTGCGACGAGCGGCTGTTCACCCTGCTCGCCGACGACGTCCCGGTGCCCACCTCGCAGGGTGACCTCACCGCCGGCGGCCTGCGCGCGGCCGGCGGCGGAGCGGTGCACGTCGCGCTCGGCAGCGGCGGCGGCTTCGAGGAGATGCTCTACCGGGCGATGCAGGTGCCGATCGCCCGCGGCGACCGCTACGCCGTCCTGCCGTTCCTGCGCCGCTACGCCCGGCTGCGCGGCTGTCGGCTGGTCGAGCTGGGCAGCGAGCGGGGCGACCGCGAACTCTTCCGCGACCCGGAGCGCCCCCTGCCGCCCGAGGAGTCGGCCTGGCTGGCCGGCGCGCTCGCCGAGCCGGGCGAGCGGCTCGTCCCGGCCCGCTTCGACCCGCCCGGCCTGCCGCTGGTCCTGGTGCCGGACCGCGAGGCCGAGCTGAAGGCCCGGATCGAGGACGACCAGGCCGACGCCCGGATCCCGTCCGCCGCGCTGCGGCTGGCCCGGGCGTTCACCGCCCGCACCGACGGCGGGGCCAAGGCCCGGCTCTACCTCAACCTGGCCTGCCCGGCCGTCCAGGACCTGCTCACCGCCTACCGCACCGGGCACACCGGCAGCGCCACCGCCGCCGGGCTGCTCCGCTCGCTCAAGGTGATCATGGCCTCCGCTTCGGCCGGCCCCGCCGAGGGGGACCTCGGCGCCGCGCTGGCCGGCATCGGCACCGCGGTCTCCGCGCTGACCGCCGCCGTCCCGGCCGGTCTGCCGTCCGTCCCGGACAGCCCCGGGGCGCTCTCGGGGGAGGCGTGACGGGCGGGGCCGACGGATTGTCAGTGGCTTGCGGTAGAGAACTGATCAGCACGACGCACGGGGAGCACGCATGACGACCGACATCTGGGCCTGGGTCCACGACACCCACCGCCAGCTCGCCGAGGCCGGCCACCGGCGGCTGGCCGACGCCATCTACGAGCTCCCCGGCCACGCCAACGAGGGCCGCAACGAGCAGCTGGACGCGGTCTACCCGGAGGCGGTGGCCGCCGCCCGGGCGCTCGGCCTGCCCTGGGTCGAGGTCTACCTGCGGCACTGGCGGATGCAGAACCTGCTGAACAAGCGCCACCAGGGCGAGCAGGCCCTGCCCGAGGCGGTCGAGCTGCTGGAGTTCGCCCACCGCGAGGAGACGGCGGGCTGCCCGCAGTCGGTCTGCGTGGTGCAGGACTTCGCGATCTGCCACGCCCGGGTCGACGGCCCCGGCTACGTGCCGCAGCGGCTGGAGGTGCTCGCCGAGACGCTGGAGCGGATCGAGCCCGCCCGCGCCTGCTTCGACTGCCTCTCCCGCGAGTACGCCGACGCGCTGGAGGACGACGGCCGCCCGGCCGAGGCGCTCAGCCACCTGGACACCGCGGCCGCCCGAATACAGGCCGCCGGCGAGCGCCTCTCGCTGCACTTCCACCACGCCCGGGCCGGCACCCTGCACCGGCTGGGCCGGCACGAGGAGGTGCTCGCGCTGGTCGACACCGCCGAACAGGCCGAGCGCGCCCGGGGCCGCGAGCTCGACGAGAGCGACCGGCTCTGGGGCGGCCTGCTGCGGGCCCGTGCGCTGGCCTCGCTCGGCCGGACGGCGCAGGCACTCCCGCTGCTGCCCTCCCGCGAGGCCGCCGGGCGCCACGCCGACCTGCGCCAGGCGTGGGCGGAGACGGTCGCCCTGCTGGTCGCGGCCGGCGCCTGGGAGAACGACGCCGAGCTGGGCGCCGTGCTGGCCGACTGGGTCGGGTACCTGGACGCCACCGGCTCGCACCGCCCGTGCGTGGACCTGCTGCTGGTGGCGGGTCGGCTGGCCGTCGCCCGCGGCGCCCGCACGGTGGCGCTCACGCTCGCCGCGACGGGGGAGCGTAAGCTCACCCAGTTGCTTCGCACCGACGGCGTGGCCGGGGAGGTCGCCGCCCTGCGCGCGGCCGCCGAGGCACTGCCGGTGTCCGAGCTGCCGGTTCCGCCCGGCGAACTGACGGCGCACCTGGCCGAGGCCCGGGTGCCCTACGAGACCGGCGCCGACCTGCTCTCCGTCGCCCTGGACCGGTACCAGGGTGAGCAGGCCGGCGCCACCGAACTGACCCTCCTGCTGGCCAACGTGCTCGGCGGCCTCGGCCACGCCCGGGCCGCCGCCGACCTGCTGTGGCGGCGGCTGGAGGCCGACCCGGGCAGCGAGGAGCTGACCGGCACCCTCGGCCAGGCCCTGATCGAGGCCGCGGACGCCGACGGGGTGCACCGCCTCGCCGAGCGGCTGGCCGTGACCAGCCCGTCCGACGGGCACTGGATCCGTGCCCGCTGGGCCGCCGCCGAGGGCCGCTGGGCCGAGGTGCTGGAGCAGTGCGAGGCGATCCTCGCGCTGGACGACAGCCGGATCAACACCCGTCGGCTGGCCGCGACCGCCGCCACCCGGCTGGGGGACCACGCCACCGCGCAGCGGCTCTACCAGGACCTGCTGGAGCACGCCCTGCCGGCCGAGGAGGCCGGGGAGGAGCAGCCGCACCGGACGGTCCAGGAGCCCGACCTCTGGCACCTGATCACCGCGGCCACCGTCAACCGGGACTGGGCCGTGGTCCGCTCCACCGGCGCGCGGATCGGCATCGAGTTCGACGAGCCCGAGGGCCCGGTGGACGAGGAGTGGCAGCTCGTCACGGTCCGCGCCACCCGTACCAACGGCGCGACGGCCGACCTGCCCGCCGTCCGGACCGGCCCGGCCACCGCCCGCATCCTGCCGGTGCTGGGCGACGACCTGACGCTCAACCACGGCGACGTGGTGGTGTTCGCCCCGGCCCTGCTGGAGCAGCCGCCGGGAGAGGACGTCCCCGAGGCGGAGCGGGTGCGCTGGCGCCCGGTGTTCGAGCTGCTGGCCCCGCTCGACCCGGCCGGCTACACCACCTACTGGATCGACGGTGCCTGGCCGGGCGACGAGGCCTGGGCCGCGCTGCGCGACGACCTGCGGGAGAGCGGCTACGCGGTCTGGGCGTACAGCGGGGAGCAGTACAGCGTCCACGACCCGGCGGACGAGGACGAGGAGGAGCTGCTGCCCGGCATCTACGCCGCGCTCGGGGTGCCCCCGACCGCCTCGGCCGCCGAGGCCGACGCGTTGCTGCACCGTCTCACCGCCGGCTGGGAGCACCCGCTCGCCTGGCTCGACCTGGCCAAGGCGGCGGAGACGGACCTCGGCCGGCACACGGAGATCATCGAGCGCTACGGGCTCTGAGCCCCCCGGCCACCCCGTTCCCCCCGGCCACCCCGAACACCGCGGCCCCGACGGTCACCACTGACCGCCGGGGCCGGCGGCGTTCCCCGGCGTTCGTGCGCCCGCCTCCGCCGGGGAACCATTCGAGCCGCAGTCGAGTCTTTGTCAGTGCTTTACCCTTTCATTGCCAAGCCTCGCCCTCGGGAGTGCCCGCACCGTGACCAGCCTCGCCCTCGGCCCCTCCTGGCTCGATCCGACCAACCTGATCTCCGCCTTCGGCCTGATCGGGATCCTGGCCGTCGTCTTCGCCGAGTCCGGCCTGCTGATCGGCTTCTTCCTCCCCGGCGACTCGCTGCTGTTCACCACCGGGCTGCTGGTGGCCGGCGGCACCTACCTGCACCAGCCGCTCTGGCTGGTCTGCGCGCTGATCGTGCTGGCCGCGGTCGCCGGCGACCAGGTCGGCTACCTGTTCGGCCGGAAGGTCGGGCCCAGCCTGTTCCGCCGCCCCGACTCCCGGGTCTTCAAGCAGGAGAACGTCGAGAAGGCCGCCGCCTTCTTCGAGCGGCACGGCCCCAAGGCGATCGTGCTGGCCCGCTTCGTGCCGATCGTCCGCACCTTCACCCCGATCGTCGCCGGGGTGAGCAGGATGAACTACCGCGGCTTCGTGGTGTTCAACGTGGTCGGCGGCGTGCTCTGGGGCGGGGGTGTCACCGTGCTCGGCTACTTCCTCGGGCAGATCCCTTTCGTCCGGGACAACATCGAGGCCATCCTGGTCGGCATCGTGCTGGTCTCGGTGATCCCGGTGGCGATCGAACTGCTCCGGGCCCGCCGTTCCGGCACGGCGTCCGCCGCCCGCCACCGCGCCGGGTAGGCGATCGCGGCGCAGGTCACGGGACGTCGCGTACATGTGCGTCACGCTGTTCGATCAGGCAAGGTGTACCCGAGATCGAACGGTGGCCGGCGGCCACCAGGGGCGGCGAGGAGTGGAAGTGCCTAAGCGGGGCCGACCGGGTGCGGGCAAGCGGGCGAGGGGAGGCCGGGCGGTCCGTCAGGCGCGGCAGGCGCCGCCGAAGCCGGTGCACCCCGCCGACGCGCCGCCCACCGAGGGCCTGCTCGGCCACCCCGCCCCGCCCGTCGAGCCGACCGTCGTCGTCCCGCTCGCCCCGCCCGTCCCCGAGACCAAGGGCCTGCTGACGCCGGAACCGACCCCGGAACCGACCCCGCGGTCAGGCGCCGAGCCGCACCCCGAGCTCACCGTCGACGTGCGCCCCCGCGACGCCCGCCCCGGGGCGGAGCGCCCGGCCCGCCGCCGCTCGGTCGCCGAGGACACCCTCACCCCCGAGGAGTGGCGCGCGGCCGGCTACACCCCGCCCACCGGCATCCCGATCCCCGAGCTCACCCCGGGCGGCCCCGGCGAGGCGCCCTGGCCGGACCGGATGCGCACCCTGCTGCGCACCCCGATGTCCGAGCGCCCCGCCTTCGAGCGGACCGCCCGCGAGCTGCACCCCTCCGCCGGCACCACCCGCAACGTCCCCCGCATCCTGGACCTGACCCTGCGCATCGGCGAGCTGCTGCTGGCCAGCGGCGAGGGCGCCGAGGACGTCGAGGCGGCGATGCTCGGCATCGCCCACGCCTACCGGCTGGACCGCTGCGAGCCGCAGGTGACCTTCACCCTGATCGGCATCTCGTACCAGCCCTCGCTGGTCGAGCCGCCGGTCACCGCCGACCGCGTGGTGCGCCGCCGCACCTCCGACTACACCCGGCTGAACGCGGTGTACGAGCTGGTCGCCGACATCACCGCGGAGAAGGTGACGGTCAACGACGCCTACCGCCGGCTGGCCCTGATCCGCCGCAACCGGCACCCGTACCCGGCCTGGCTGCTCGCCCTGACCACCGGTCTGCTGGCCGGCGCGGCGACCTTCCTGGTCGGCGGGCGGATCGACGACAAGGCCTGGCTGGTCTTCGCCAGCGCCTTCGTCGCGGCCGTGCTCGGCGACCGGCTGGCCTCCGCGCTGGCCCGGCGCCGGCTGCCGGAGTTCTACCAGTTCGTGGCGGCCGCGATGCCGGCCGCGGCCTCGGGCATCGTCCTGTCCTTCAACGACTGGGGCCTGCGCGGTTCGGTCGTGATCACCGGTGGCCTGTTCGCCCTGCTGCCCGGGCGCGCCCTGGTCGCCGCGGTCCAGGACGGCCTGACCGGCTTCTACATCACCGCCGCGGCCCGTCTGCTGGAAGTGGTCTACCTGGTCGCGGGCATCGTGATCGGCGTGATGGTGATCCTCTACCTGGGGGTCGGCTTCGAGGCGAAGCTGAAGCCGGACGAGAGCCTGGCCGGCATCAGCTACCCGCCGGTCCAGATGGTCGCCGCGATGCTGCTGACCCTGGCCTTCGCGATGCTGCTGCAGACCGACCGCCGCACCCTCGCCCTGGTCACCGTCAACAGCGGCATCGGCTGGGCCAGCTACGGCGCGCTGGTCTACAACGCGGGTGTCAACCCGATCGCGGCGACGGGCGTGGCAGCCGGCCTGGTCGGCCTCTTCGGCCAGCTGATGGCGCGCTACCGCAACGGTTCGGCGCTCCCGTACGTGACCGCCGCGATCGGCCCGCTGATGCCGGGTTCGGCGCTCTACCTCGGGATGCTCGCCTTCGCCCAGGGGCACTCCAGCACCGGCCTGGTGTCGGTCTTCCGGGCGGCGGCGATCGCGATGGCGCTGGCGGTCGGGGTGAACCTCGGCGGGGAGATCGCCCGGCTGTTCCTGAAGCTGCCGGTCGGGGCCGAGCTGCCCTCGCTCTACCCGGCGGTGCCGCGCCGGGCGGCGAAGCGCACCCGGGGGTTCTGATCGCACGTCGGCCGGTGTTGGAGGCGTATCGGGCTCCCGGCCATGTCACGGCGGGCAGGACGCAGGACCAGGAACGAAGGTAAGACCCATGACCACACTGCTGGACGGCTACCGCGAGCACATCGTCAACGCGCACAAGCAACCGCTGTTCCTGCTGCTGGTCGGCTTCATCACCTCCTTCGTCTTCATCCGCTTCAGCGTGCGGATGATCCGCGCCCAGGTGCGCTGGTGGCCCGGCAACGTCACCCCGGGCGGCCTGCACATCCACCACATGGTGTTCGGCCTGGGCTTCCTGCTGGTCGGCGGCATCGGGGTGTTCGCGACCCACGGCGGGACCCCGTGGATCAACTGGTTCGGGTTGCTCTTCGGCATCGGCTGCGGCCTGGTGCTGGACGAGTTCGCGCTGATCCTGCACCTGGACGACGTGTACTGGAGCGAGCAGGGCCGCAAGTCGGTGGACGCGGTGATCTTCGGGATCCTGTTCACCGCCCTGCTGCTGATCGGGTACGTGCCGTTCGGCGCCCTGCCCGGCGAGGAGACCCGGTGGGGCCTGATCACGGTGATCTCGGTGAACGCGCTGGCCTCGGTGATCTCCCTGCTCAAGGGCAAGATGTGGACCGGCCTGCTCGGGATCATGATCCCCGGCCTGTCCTGGATCGGCGCGATCCGGCTGGCCCGTCCGAGCAGCCCGTGGGCCCGCTGGCGGTACAAGCCGCGCTCCCGGCGCCGGGCGCGTGCGCTGCGGCGTGAGCGCCTGCTGCACCGGCGCGCCGACCGGGCCCGCACCTGGCTCTTCGACCTGATCGCCGGTGCCCCCGACAAGGTGCCCGCCAACCACCCGGCCGCCCACCGGGTCGCCGAGCGAATGGCCGCCCGGGCCTCCGCCCACCTCGACGCGCACGCCGCCCGGGCGCTGGCCCGCCGCCAGGCCCGGCTGGCCGACCGGCGCTCGGCGGCCGCCGCCGGGGCGGCGGCGCACCCGCCCACGGCGCAGGCGCAGCCGGTGGAGGGCGCCTCCGGCAGCGGTCCGGGCCGTTCCCGAAGGGCGAAGCAGCGCCGCCGTACGGTCCGGGCCGGGCGCAATCGGACGTACGCGCTCGGCCCGACCGGGCAGGAGCGCCGGCCCGAGCGACACCCCCACCTGCGGACGCGGACCCGCCGGATCCACCGGTAGTTCGTATGCCGTGCGCGCCCGGCGGGAGTTGACGTCCGGTCGGATCATCGGATGGTCACCCGGCTGGCGGAGTGCGTTCGAGGTGTGAAAAGCGCCGGAGTTGAGAACATGATCAGCGCGTGACCGTTCTGTCATGTGATGGGATGATTCGTCGGACTGCCTGCCACCCGGCCGCCCTTCCGCGCGCCGCTCGGCGTCCGCCGCCGTCCCCTCCGGACCCGTGAGAAGGGATGTCTCGTGGCGCGCAGGCTCCTGCCGACCCTCCTGTTGTCCCTCACCGCCCTGCTCGGGCTGCTCCCCGCCGCCCAGGCCGCCCCCGCCGACCCCGAACCGGCGGCCGGCCAGGCCCGGGGAGAAGCCGGGGGAGCGGACCCGTACCCGACCAGCGAGGAGATCGACCGGGCCCGTGCCGAGGCCGACGGCAAGGCCGCCACGGTCGCCGCCCTGGAGGCCGCGCTCACCGCCGCCCGGACCGAACTCGACCGGGCCGGCCGCGGCGCCGAACAGGCCGTCGAGGCCTACAACGGCGCCCAGCTCGCCCTCACCCGGGCCCGCGCCGAGGAGACCGCGGCCGCCCGGCGCGCGGCCGCCGCCGAGGCCGAGCGCTCCGAGGCCGCCGAGGCCGCCGCCGGACTGGCCGCCGAAACGTACCGCCAGGGCGCGGGCGCCGAACTGTCCGCGCTCAACGCCCTGCTCGGCGCCCGCGGTCCGCGCGAGGCCGGCGACCGGGCGGCCGCGGTCGGCGTGGCCAGCGAGCGCACCCGGCAGATCCTGGACGCCGCCACCTCCACGGCCGCCGCCGCCAAGGCCGCCTCCGCCACCGCCCGCACCGCCACCGCGGCCGCCGAGAAGGCCGCGGCCGAGGTCGGCGCCGCCAAGGCGCGGGCCGGGCAGCGGCTGGCCGCCCAGCAGGGCGAGGTCGCCGCCGCCACCCAGCGCCGGGAACGCCTGCTCGCCGACCTGGCCGCCGCCCGGGACACCACCGTCGAGCTGGAGCGCAAGCGCCGCGAGGCCCTGGAGGCGATCGCCGCCCGCGAGGCGGAGGCGGCCGCCCGCGCCGCCGCCGAACGGGCCGCCCGCGACGCCGAGGCGGCAGCCGCTGCCGCCGCCGCGGCCAAGACCCCGGCGGTGCCGCCGGACGCCCGCCCCTGGTCCGCCGAGGGAGCGGCCGCCGCCGTGGCCTTCGCCCGTTCCAAGATCGGCCTTCCGTACATCTGGGGCGGGGAGGGCCCGGAGGGCTACGACTGCTCGGGGCTGACCATGATGGCCTGGCGCACCGGCGGCAAGGAGCTCAACCACTTCGCCGCCGACCAGTACGCCCAGTCCACCCCGATCACCTACCGCCAACTGCGCCCCGGCGACCTGGTCTTCTGGACCGACACCGGCCGGGCCGCCGACATCCACCACGTCGGCCTCTACATCGGCGACGACCAGATGATCGAGGCCCCCCGCGTCGGCATGCCGGTCAAACAGGCCAGCCTCTGGATCATGGGCACCCCGGACTTCTACGCCCGCCCCTGAGACCCGTCCACCCCTGAGACCCGTCCACCCCTGAGACCTGTCCACCCCTGCGAACCGTCGGGTGTCTCCCGAAGCACCATGAGACCGTCGGATCGGCGGCCGGGCGCCGATGTCGGCGACGGACGCTAACGTGGCCGCCCCGACCACTTCTGAGGAGGCATCATGCGGTTGCGGAACATCGAAGCGGGCGACATCGAGGCGTACGTCCGGATGCGGTGCGACGAGGCGATGATGGCCGAGCTGGGCGGGCCGCTGCCGCGGGAGAAGGTGGAGGCGCGGCTGCGCAAGGACATCGAACTGGCGGCGGCGGACAGCGCCTGGATCAAGGTGATCGTCCCGGACGGCGCCGAGGACGGCGGGGCGGCCGGCACGATCGTGCTCTGGCAGGAGGAGGAGGACGGCACCGTCGTCACCGAGATCGGCTGGATGGTGCTGCCCGAGTACCAGGGCCGGGGCCTCGCCAAGGCGGCGGTGCGTGAACTGCTGGACGCCGCCGCCGAGGACGGCCGCTGGGGCGAGGTGCACGCCAACCCCGGGGTGACCAACGGCCCGTCCAACGGGATCTGCCGGGCGCTCGGCTTCCGGCTGCTCGGCGAACGCGACCTCGACTTCGCGGACCGGATCCTGCGCACCAACCACTGGGTCGTGACGCCGGGGGAGCACACCGGGTCGGGCACGGAATAAATCGGATGCCGCCCATCGGGCCACCGCCGTACGGTGGCCCGATGGGCAACGCCATCGATGACACCTCCGTTGACACCGTGAACGGGCTCCAGGTCCGAGCCGTCTCCGTGGAGGAGGTGGAGGCCTGGAACCGGGCGCTCAACTTCGGCTTCCTGCGTCCGCACGCGGGTGTCGCGCCGGAGCTGCGCCGCATGCAGTGGGAGCCGGGCCGGATGCTGGCCGGGTTCGACGGGGACCGCCAGATCGCCACCTACCGCAGCTTCGACGTCGAACTGACCGTCCCCGGCGGGGCCGTCGTCCAGGCCGACGCGATCACCAACGTCACGGTCAGCGCGACGCACCGCCGCCGGGGCCTGCTCAGCGCGATGATGCGGCGCGACCTCGCCTCCGCCGCCGAGCGCGGCTGCGCGGTCGCCGTCCTGATGGCCGCCGAGTACAACATCTACGGCCGCTTCGGCTTCGGCCCGGCCACGTGGGGCTGCGGCTGGAACATCGACCTGGGGCGCACCCGCGGTCTGCGCGAGGGCCTGCCGGGCGTGCCCGGCGGCCGAATCGACTTCGTGACCCTGGCCGAGCAGCGCGAGTTCGGTGCCGAGCTGTACGACCGCTGGCGGCTCACCCAGCCGGGCGCGATCACCCGGGGCGAGATCTGGTGGCAGCGCCGCACCAACGAGATCCGGGTGCCGGGCAGCGACTTCAAGGAGCCGTTCACCGCCGTCCACCGGGACGCCGACGGCGAGGTCACCGGCCTGGTGGTCTACCGGGTCGAGCACAAGTGGGACGGGGCCTACCCCGACTCGGTGCTCACCGTGGACGAGTTCATCGCCCTCGACCTGCCCACCGTGGCCGAGCTGTGGCGGCTGGTCCTCTCCGTCGACTGGGTGCGCAAGGTCGTGGTGGAGAGCCTCTCCCCGGACGACCCGCTGCCGCTGCTGCTCCAGGACCCGCGCGCGGCGACGCCGAGCGAGGAGAACTCCGACGCCATGTGGCTGCGACTGCTGGACGTCGAGGCCGCGTTCAACGCCCGGACGTACGGCGCCTCCGGCCGGGTCGTGCTGGAGGTCGAGGACCAGCTCGGTTACGCCTCCGGCCGCTTCGCGATCGAGGTCGCCGGGGACGGCACCGGCCGCTGCACCCGGACCACCGACGACGCCGATCTCGCCCTCGGAGCCTCCGAGTTGGGATCGCTCTACCTGGGCTCCGAGACGGCTCCGAGGCTGGCCGCGGCCGCCCTGCTCACCGAGCTGCGCCCGGGCGCGGCAGCCGCCGCCGACCTGCTGCTGCGCGCCCCGCTGCAGGCCTGGACGCCGACCGAGTTCTGAGCCGCCCGTACACACCCGGGCCGGCCCGCGCTTCGCGGGCCGGCCTCCGGCGTGCCACAAGATCCGTGGCGGAAGCGCTACTTGACGGCCGTCTTGCCGATCGTGGGCAGGATGAAATCCTGGATCAGCCCCTTGGCGTCGCGCACGATCGGCCGGAACACCCGGTAGCGCGAGAGGTTGATCAGCCGGGCCGCCATCGGGGTCGAGCGCCGGACGAACTCCCTGGTCCGCTCGGTGTCCTCGGTCCGGTCGAAGACCCAGTAGAGGACGACGATCATCAGGTGCAGCCAGAGCACGTCGGGCAGCAGCTCGCCCAGTTCGGCGTCCAGCTTCGGTGCCAGGTCGGAGCCCTGGAGGACCTCGCGGAACAGCTCGACCGCCGTCGCCCGGGCCGGGTGGGACTCGTTGGAGAACGGGCTCAGCGAGCTGGTCGGGTCGGCCGCGGTGCGGAAGAACTGCGCGGCGAACTCGTGGTACGGGGCGGCCGTGTCCAGCCAGGAGGCCAACGCGATCTGCAGCCGCTCGGCGAAGTCCCGGGTGTGGGCCATGCGGCGCCTGGCGTCGGCCGCGTGGTCGTGGGTCATCCGGTCGTAGAACCCCTGGATCAGGAATTCCTTTGCCGAGAAGTAGTAGTAGGCGTTGCCCACCGAGACGCCCGCCTCGGTGGCGATCGCGCGCATCGTGGTCTTCTCGTAGCCCCGTTCCTGGAACAGCCGCATGGCCGTCTCCAGGATGAGCGCCCGGGTCGCCTCGCTCTTGTCGGTCTTCGGCTGTGCCCGGCCGCCGGGCATGGGCCCGGTGTCCGTGCCGGGTGCGGCCGCAAGCTCGGCCGCACCCTTCTCGCCGTCCGTTCGGTTCGTCGCTGCCAGGTCGTCCACGTGCACGAGCCTAGCCGGAGACGACGTTCCATCCGGTGTCGGTGTTGTCGGTGCTCGCGGCACCGGATGCCCCCTCCGCATCCGGTACCGCGACCACCGCCCCCGTGATTTCGAACGCGTTCAAAAGCTGGTGGGAACTGTAGCGGGTTCGATTGAACATGTTCAACTCCATTGTTGTGGGAGGCTCGTCACATGATCGGTTCAGGACAGACCACCATCCGGCACGGCGGAGCGCAGGACGCCGCGCACGTCGCCGAGCTGCATGCCGACAGCTGGCGCACCACGTACCGGGGGATCGTCCCCGACGAGGCGATCGGGGACGGACTGGCCGCCCAGCGGCGCGAGCTGTGGGAGCTGCGCCTGGCGGCGGACTACGGTGAGCCGGAGAACGCTCCGGTCCTGCTGATCGCCGAACAGGCCGGTGAGACGGCCGGGTTCGTCTATCTGGTGCCCCAGCCCGACGGCCGGGTACTGGTGGACAACCTGCACGTCCGCCCCGGCCGCACCGGCGGCGGGATCGGCCGCGAACTGCTGGCCGCAGCCCGCGCCGACGTCGCCGAGCGGCACCCCGGCGCCGAGCTGTACCTGGAGGTGCTGAGCGGCAACACCCGCGCGGTCGCCTTCTACGAGCGCGAGGGCGGAGTGCGGATCAGGGCGCAGGAGGGCGTCTTCCCGGGCGGCCACCTGCTGCCCGAGTACGTGTACGCCTGGCCGGCCGCGCCCGGGCCGGCCTCCGGCCGGACGTCGACCAGCGGTCAGTCGACGTCGTAGACCGTCACCGGTATGCCGCGCGCCGTCAGCCGGGCCGCCACCAGCGGCTCGACCCTGGCCCAGCGCCCGCCCGCCAGTCCGCAGCCGATCCGCGGCATGTGGACGGAGGCGCCGAGTTCGAGCGCGCGCTCACCCAGGGCGGCCAGCGCGGTGTCGATGGCCTCGTACCGCACCGGCACTCCGGTGGAGCGCCCGGTCCGGATGCCGCGCTGGCCGACCAGGTTGGCCACCCAGACGTACGGCTCGACCTGCACCAACTGCAGGGCGCCGAGGCCGAAGTCGTTCTTCGCCCGCTCCCGGTGCCAGCGTCGGAACGCCGCCTCGGGCTCGGGCCAGCGTCTGGAGAGCGCGAGCACGAAGCCCTTGCCCCAGCCGCCGAGGTCGTTGCAGACGTGCGCGATCACCTTCACGCCCTTGCCACGGGGCGTGGTGGCATCGCCTTGGACGTAGGTGATTTCCGCCATGCCTCGAAGTTAGACGGAGGCACTGACAACCCGCTCGGGATTTTCCGGCGCCTGCTCCTTTCGCGCCGCGGCCGGCCCCTTTCGCGCCATCAGGTGCCGCCGCCCGGCCAGCGCGATCAGCAGGGCGAGTGCGGCGGCCGAGGCCGGCAGGGCGTAGCCGGTGCCGGGGGCGGCGTGCTCGGCGACCGTCCCGGCGAGCGCCGCGCCGGCCGAGATGCCGACCACGATGCCGGACACCGCCACCGCCATCCCCTCGTTGAACTGCCGCTGCGGCAGCAGCTCCTGGACCAGCGTCATCCCGGTCACCATGGTCGGCGCGGTGGCCGTGCCCGCGGCGAACAGCACCACCCCGAGCACCCCGAGCCCGGCCCCGCCCAGCCCGGCCGCGAGCGGCAGCAGCAGCATCCCGGCCATCGCGGCCGCCCCGGCCAGGAAGCGCGTGCCGGGTGCCCGACGCGGGGTCAGCAGACCGAACAGCAGCCCGGCCGCGCAGGAGCCGGCCGCGACCAGGGCCAGCAGTCCGCCGGCCGCCGCCTTGTGACCGAGCGCGTCGGCGTAGGCCACCGTGGTGATCTCGGTCGCGCCGAAGACCATGCCGGTGGCCAGGAAGGTCAGCACCAGCACCCGCAGCCCGGGCACCCGCAGCGGGGAGCCGTGCCGCTGCTCGGCCGAAGCCCGTGCGGGAAGCGGCGGTTCGGTGCGCCGCTGGGCGGCGAACAGCAGGGCGCCGGTGGTGCCGAGGGTGCCGGCGGTGAGCAGTCCGGCCTCCGGGACGAGCGTCGTGCAGAGCAGCATCGCGAGCACCGGCCCGGCCATGAAGCACAGCTCGTCCAGGGCCTGTTCGAGGGAGTTGGCCAGGTGCCGGGCGGCCGGGTCGTCCCGGTACAGGTGCGCCCAGCGGGCCCGGGCCATGCCGCCGAGGTTGGGTGCGGCCGCGCAGGCCGCCCAGCAGGCGTACAGCGTCCAGTCCGGTGCGCCGAGCCGGACGCAGAGCAGCAGGGCGAGCAGCGGGACGGCGTTGTAGAGCGCGGCCGGTACGGCCACCCGCGACTGCCCGTAGCGGTCCACCAGCCGTCCGAGCAGCGGCATCCCGATCGCTCCGGTGACCAGCCCGGCCGCCGAGACCGTCCCGGCCAGCGCGTACGAGCCGCGCCGCTCGGCGAGCAGTACCACCAGCGAGACGCCGTTCATCGACAGCGCGAGCCGGCCGAGCAGCCCGGCCAGGGTGAAGGCGGCGGCGCCGGGGGCCGAGAACAGCCGGCGGTAGGAGGCGAGGAGGGCGGGCGAGGGCAAGCGGGCTCCTGGGAATCAGGACGGAGGGGGATGCGCCAAGCCTGGCGGCGGTGGCGGCCGGGCGTCCAACACCTGTTTCGCCGTACTCACAACACCGTGTTGTTAATCTGCCGGGCATGCCCCGTGACCTGCACCCCCGACTGCTCCGCGGCTTCCTCGTGACCGCCGAGACACTGCACTTCGGCCGGGCCGCCGAGCGGCTGCACGTCGCCCAGCAGGCGCTCAGTCGGGACGTCCGCTCCCTGGAGGGGCTGCTCGGCGAGGCGCTGTTCACCCGCACCACCCGCAGCGTCGAGCTCACCCCGGCCGGGCGGCGGCTGCTGCCCCGGGTGCGCCGGCTCCTCGCCCTGCACGACGAGATCCTCGCCGAGGCCGGAACCGGGGCCACCGCCCGGCCGCTGCTGCTCGACCTCAACAGCGATGTCACCGGCCCCGACCTGACCGCCGACCGGGTGCTCGAACGGGCCCGCGCCGACTGGCCGGAGGGCGAGCTGCTGGCCCGCTTCCACGGTGGACTGGCCGTGGCCGCCGCCGAATTGCTGGCGCACCGGCTGGACGCCTCCTTCGGCCGCTTCGCCGGCCTGCCCGCCCCGGTGCGCGGCCAACTCGCCCAGCTGCCAGTGAGGTTGGAGCGGATCTCGGTGATGATGGCGGACACCCACCCGCTGGCCGGCCGCCCGGTGCTGCGGCTGGCGGAGCTGGCCGGGCACCCCGTCGACATCTGCGCGGGCAACCCGGCCACCACCGAGTGGACCGACCTCGGCGAGCGGCTGCTGCGCGAGCACGGCCTCACCGCCGCCGCGCCGTACGTCCCGCCGGTGGGCCTGGACGAGACCGCCCGCTACCTGGCCCGGCACGGTGACCCGATGCTGACCACGGTCGGCGGTCCGAGGATCCCGGGGGCGGTGAACGTGCCGCTGGTGGAGCCGGTGCCGCTGAGCCTGGTCAGCCTGGTGCACCGGCCCGGTGAGCGGCATCCGGGCCTGCGGGCGCTTGTCGGGGCGGCGGCTGAACTCGGTACGGCCGAGGGCTGGTTGCGCCGCCCTCGGGGCAGCTGGCTGCCGTCGGCGGACGCGGCACTGGTCGGCGGGTAGGACGCGGCGCCGGCAGGAGCGCGGGAAGCCGCCCCTGCCCCGGGGGTGTGGGCAGGGGCGGCGGTCGGTGGGCGGCGGCAGGGGCCGCCGGGCCGCCGGGGCCGTGGACGGCCGGGTCAGGCCGCCTTGACGGCGGAGATGTCGAAGCTGAGCTTGACCTTCTCGCCGATCAGCACGCCGCCGGTCTCCAGGGCCGCGTTGTAGGTCAGGCCGAAGGCGGTGCGGTCCACGACCGTCTTGCCCTCGAAGCCGACCCGCTCGGCGCCGTAGGCGTCGGTGGCGCTGCCGGTGTGCTCGAGATCCAGGACCACCGGGCGGGTGGTGTCCTTGATGGTGAGCTCGCCGGTCATCCGGTAGGAGCCGTCGCCGAGCTGCTCGGTGGCGGTGCTGCGGAAGCGGATCTCCGGGTAGGTGTCGGCGGCGAAGAAGTCGCCGGTGCGCAGGTGCTCGTCGCGCTGGGCCTGGTTGGTGTCGATGCTGGCGACCTTGATCACCAGGTCCGCCGAGGAGTTGCCCGGCGTGGCGCCGTCGAGGTGGAGGTTGCCGTCGTACTCGGTGAAGCGGCCCTTGACGTTGGTGACCATCGCGTGGCGGACCGAGAAGCCGATCTCGCTGTGCATGGCGTCGATCGTCCAGTCGCCGGTCAGGTGCGACAGGTCCGGGCCGGCCGGCTTCTGGACGGCGACGGTGGCGACGGGGGCGGTGGTGGCGGTCTTGGTGCGGTTGAACAGGCCCATGGCTCCTCCTCGGGTTCGAAGCCATTTGTTTAGGCTTCAACTTCTTGGCTCCAGCGTACGACGCTGTCGTTCAATTTTCAACCACAGCTGTGGGGCTTTCTTCCTGATTCACCCGATCGGTCCCGCAGCCCGGCCCGACGGCCGTTGTCGGACCACGCGGCTAGGCTGCGAAGAACCGGTTCCCCCGCCCCGAGAGGCCCCTCATGTTCGTCCTGCACGCGCTCTGGCGGGCGGACGGACGGCTCGCGCTCTGGGCCGAGGACGCCCGCACCCACCCCGGCGCCGCCGAACCGCAGCCCGACCGGCCCGCCCCGCGCGCCCATCCCTACGCCTGCCCGGCCGGCGAACTGGCCACCGTGCTCGGCGGCATCGGACCCGGCCTCGGCTGGCTCGCCAGCCAGGCCCCCGAACGCTGGGCCACCCTGCTGCTGCCCACCGTCGGCACCCTGCCCGCCCCCTCGCCCGACCTGCCGGTCACCCCGCCGCGCGGCGGCGCCGTCCTCACCCCCTGGCGGGTCCCGGCACTGCTCTTCGACGCCGCGGCCGCCGCCCAACTGCTCGGCGAGGTGCACGACCCGCACTGGGCGGTCACCGGCGCCGACCTGCCCGGCACCGGCCGGGTCGAGGTGGTGTACGGCCCCTCGCTGCGCTGGCTCACCGGGGTGCACGACCTCGCCTGGCGCGCGGTCGGCCGGGGCCGGCTGCTGCCGCTGCCCGTGTCGGCCGACGGCCGCCCGCAGGCCCGCTGGCGGCCCGACCCCACCCCGGCCGGGCGCCGCGAGGCCGCCGCGCTGGCGGCGGGCTGCCCGCCGGTGCTGCTGGGGGAGTGGCCCACCGGCGCCGGAACGGGAGAGGCCCTGCTGGACGCCGCCCTCGGCGCCCTGGTGGACGCCGAGGCCCGCGCCGCACTCGCCGACCAGCCCCTTCCCGCGGCCGGCGCCGCCACCGCCGACCGCTGGCTGCGCGCCCTCGCCACCCCCTCCGGCGAACTCGGCGACGTCCCGGCCGAGGACTTCGCCGAACTGCGCCACCGGATCGACGCCTGGTACGCCGCCGCCGAACCCGCGGACCCCGCGCTGCGGCTCTGCTTCCGCCTGCTCGAACCGCTCGGCCCCGACCCGGACGACCCCGAGGGCCGTCCCTCCGACGACGCCTGGCAGCTGGAGTTCCTGCTCCAGGCCGTCGACGAACCCTCCCTGCTGGTCCGTGCCGCCGACCTGCACGAGGGCGGCGCCGCGCACGCCGCGCTCGCCCGCAGGACCACGGACGGCCGGGAACCCGCCGACGTCCTGGTCGCGGAACTCGCCCGCGCCGCCCACCGCTGGCCCGCCCTGGACGGGCTGCGCCACCGCCCCCGTCCGTCCGCCCTCCCGCTCGACCGGGCCGGCGCGCTCGACTTCCTGCGCGCCGCCGCGCCCGCGCTCGCCGGGAACGGCTTCGGGGTGCTGCTGCCCGCCTGGTGGCGCCGCCGCCCCCGGCTCGGGCTCGCCCTGCGCGCCGTCACCCCGCCCGCGCCCGGCACCCTCGCCGTCACCAGCCAGGTCGACCGGGACGCCGTGGTCGCCTTCCGCTGGCAGGTCGCGCTCGGCCCGGACGGCACCCCGCTCACCGAACAGGAAATCGCCGAACTCGCCGCCGCCAAACAGGGCCTGGTGCGGGTCCGGGGCACCTGGCTGGAGGCCGACCCGGCACAGATCGCCGCCGCCCTCACCTTCCTCACCGAGCAGCGCGACGGCCTGCTGGCCGCCGCCGACCTGCTGCGGCTCGCCCTCGACCCCGAGGCGACCGTCGCCGGACTGCCGGTCACCGGCGTCCGCGCCGACGGCCCGCTCGGCGACCTGCTGGCCGGCCGCGCCGCCGCCGAGCCAGCCGACCCCGATGCCCTCGCGCTGCCGCCGGACTTCCGCGCCGAGCTGCGCCCGTACCAGCGGCGCGGCCTGGCCTGGCTGCGCACGATGTCCGGGCTCGGCCTCGGCGCCGTGCTGGCCGACGACATGGGCCTCGGCAAGACCGTGCAGACCCTCGCCCTGCTGGCCGCCGAACGGGCCGAGGGCGCCACCGGCCCCACCCTGCTGGTCTGCCCGATGTCCCTGGTCGGCAACTGGCAGCGCGAGGCCGAGCGCTTCACCCCCGGCCTGCGGCGCCACGTCCACCACGGCACCGACCGCCTCGGCGCGGAGCAACTCGCCGAAGCCGTACGGGGCGTGGACCTGGTCATCACCACCTACGGGCTGGTCCAGCGCGACCTCGCCGCCCTGCGCGCGATCCGCTGGCGCCGGGTGGTCGCCGACGAGGCGCAGTACATCAAGAACACCGGTACCGCGCAGTCCCGCGCGATCCGCGCGCTGCCCGTCACCCGCCACCGGATCGCCCTGACCGGCACCCCGGTGGAGAACCGGCTCGCCGAACTCCACGCCGTCCTGGACTTCGCCAACCCCGGCCTGCTCGGCCCGGCCGAGCGCTTCAAGGAGCGCTACGCGATCCCGGTCGAACTGCACCGCAGCCCCGAGCGCACCTCCGAACTCCGGCGCCGCACCGCCCCGTTCGTGCTGCGTCGGCTCAAGTCCGACCCGGCGGTCGCGGTCGAACTGCCCGCCAAGCAGGAGATGACCGTCTGGTGCAACCTCACCGCCGAGCAGGCCGGCCTCTACCAGGCCGTGGTCGCCGACCTGCTGCAGCGGGTCGAGGGCATCCGGGGCGTGGAGCGGCGCGGCACCGTGCTGGCCGCGATCGGCAAGCTCAAGCAGGTGTGCAACCACCCGGCCCAACTGCTGCACGACGGCTCGCCGTTGGGCGAACGCTCGGGCAAGGTCGCCCGGCTCGCCGAACTGCTGGAGGAGGCGCTGGCCGAGGGCGACCGGACGCTGGTCTTCACCCAGTACGCCGAGTTCGGCACCATGCTGCGCCCGTACCTGGAGCGCCGGCTCGGCGAGGAGGTGCTCTTCCTGCACGGCGGCGTCCCCCGGGCCCGCCGTGAGGAACTGGTCCGCCGCTTCCAATCACCGGACGGGCCAAGGGTGTTCCTGCTCTCGCTGCGGGCCGGCGGCACCGGACTCAACCTGACCGCTGCCAATCAGGTGATCCACCTCGACCGCTGGTGGAACCCGGCGGTCGAGGAGCAGGCCACCGACCGCGCCTTCCGGATCGGCCAGCGCCGGGACGTCCAGGTCCGTCGTCTGGTCTGCGTCGGCACCGTCGAGGAGCGGATCGACGAACTCCTCACCACCAAACGCTCGTTGGCCGACACGGTGGTGGGCGAGGGGGAGCACTGGCTGACCGACCTGCCGGTCGGGGCCCTGCGCGAACTCGTCGCCCTCACCCGCGAGGACGCCGTCGCCGAGGAGGACGCGTGACCGACCAGCCGCAGTACCCGATCGCGTCGAGGGCGCCCATGGTCAACATCGCCGCCTACTGGCGCGGCGACTTCACCCTGCGCCCCGAACGGCCCGACGAGGAGCCGGACGAACCCTCGCTGCGCCGCCTCGGCCGCTCCGGCATCACCGTGCACGGCCGCGACCTGGCCACCCTGCTCGCCCCCGCCTACGACACCTTCCGCGGCTGAACCCCGCCGTCTACCGTGCGGTAACGTCCCGAGGGTGACCGACACTTCAGAGACCCGTCTGGCCGACTTCGAAGAGCACCGGCGGATGGTCTTCGGCATCGCCTACCGGATGCTCGGCAGCGTCGCCGACGCCGAGGACCTGGTCCAGGACACCTGGCTGCGCTGGAGCCAGGTCGCCGGCCAGGTCGCCAGCCCGGGCGGCTACCTGGCCCGCACGGTCACCAACCTCGCCCTCAACCGGCTCGACTCGGCCGCCGTCCGCCGCGAGTCCTACGTCGGCCCCTGGCTGCCCGAGCCGCTGGTCACCGAGCCGGACGCGACCGACGGCGTCGAGCGCGCCGAGGCCGTCTCGGTCGCCCTGCTGGTGGTGCTGGAGAGCCTGTCCCCGCTGGAACGGGCGGTGTTCGTCCTCAAGGAGGCCTTCGGCTTCTCCTACCCGGAGATCGCCGAGGCCCTGGACCGCACCGAGGCCGCCTGCCGCCAGGTCGGCAGCCGGGCCCGGGCCCACGTGCGCGCCCGCCGCCCCCGCTACGACGCCCCGCCGGAGCTGCGCCGCCGGGCCACCGACGAGTTCCTGGCCGCCTGCGTCGGCGGCGACCTCAACCGGATGCTCGAACTGCTCGCCCCCGACGTCACCTCCTGGAACGACGGCGGCGGCGTGATCACCGCCGCGCTGCGGCCGGTCACCGGCGCCGAGAAGGTCGCCCGCTTCATCCTCGGCCTGCTCCACAAGCTGGGCGAGGGCGCGGCCGCCCGCCCGGTGCTGGTCAACGGCGAGCCCGGAGTGCTGATCACCGTGCACGGCGCCGTCGACTCCGTCTCGGTCTTCGACTTCACCCGGGGACCGGACGGCGAGCCGTTGATCTCCGCGATCCACGCCGTCCGCAACCCGCAGAAACTCGCCCACCTCGCTTGACCGTCGACCAGGTCGAGCCCGGAGAGTCATCGGCATGGAGAGCGAGCTGCACAGCATCGGCGAGCTGGCCCGCAACAGCGGCCTGGGCGTCGGCACCCTGCGCTACTACGACGGCGCCGAGGTGCTCACCCCCGCCTGGGTCGACCCGCACACCGGCTACCGCTGGTACCGGCCCGCCCAACTCGCCGACGCCCGACTGCTGGCCCGGCTGCGCCGGGTCGGCCTGCCGCTGGCCGGCATCCGCGCCGTGCTCGGCGCCGATCCCGGCAGCGTCGAGGCCCGACGGGTCCTCGACGCGCACCTGCACCGACTGGAGGACGGCCTGGCCGACGCCCGCCGCGAGCTCTCCCTGATCCACGCGATGATCGACCAGAGGGAGCAGCCGATGACCACCACCTCCACCGAGACCTGCCTCACCGTCCCCGCGGACGGCCTGGCCGCCGCCCTGGACGCGGTCCGCTTCGCGGTCTGCGGCGACCCGGAACTGCCCTCCCTCGCCGGAGTGCTGTTCGAACCGGACGGCCAGGTGCTGCGCCTGGTCGCCACCGACCGCTACCGGCTGGCCCTCGCCGAGGTCCCCGCCACCGACGCGCCCGAGCAGCCGACCGCCGGCACCATCGTCCCGACCCCGCTGGCGGACGCCCTGCGCGCCCTGCTCCCCACCGCCCCGGCCGAGGTCACGCTCACCCTGGGCGCCGGTACCTTCCGCGCCGAGACGGGCGGCCACCGCATCGAGGGCGCCGCGCTCGACTTCGACTACCCCGACCACCGCGTCCTCACCCGGCTCGACCCGCAGCACCGGATCACCCTGCCCGCCGCCGACCTGCGCGCCGCCGTCGAGACCGGCGCCACCCGCACCCTCCCCTCCGGCCCCCGGGGCACCGACTGCGCCGTCACCATCCTGACCCTCACCCAGGACGGCCGCCTCACCGTCTCCACCACCCCCGCGGCCGGGGACGTCCAGGTCGCCGTCAACCGCGACTTCCTCCTCGACGCCCTTCGCGCCGGCCACCCCGAACAGCTCCTGCTCGAACTCGGCGGCCCGATCGCCCCGCTCGCCATCCGCACCCCGGGCCGGGCAGGCACCTTCTCCGTTCTGATGCCCGTCCGGCTCCCCGACGCCGCGTGACCCCAGGCCCCTCGACACCCCCGTGATGCGACCGGACCGAAGGACGGGGCGCGCCCGCGGTCCTCGCCCGCAGCCCGCCGCCGTCAACGCCGCCCCACGCGAACCCCGCTCCTGAAGCGGCTCTGCAAGGATCCTCCGCATGAGCACCGACTCCGAGGTCCAGACCCCCGACGGTGGCCACCTGTGGGCCGAACGCCGCGGCGCCGGCACCCCGGTGGTGCTGCTGCACGGCTCCGGCATGGACTCCCGACTGTGGGACGCCGTCGTCCCCGAACTGTCCCGCCACCACGACGTGATCCGCTACGACGCCCGCGGCCTCGGCCGGTCCACGCCCCCGGAGCGGACCTTCGACGACGTCGAGGACCTGCGCGCCGTCCTGGACCACTTCGGCCTCGACCGTGCCGCCCTGGTCGGCCTGAGCATGGGTGGCGAGACCGCCCTGGACTTCACCCTCGCCCACCCCGAGCGGGTCACCGCCCTGGCCCTGATCGGTGCCTCGGTCAGCGGCCACGACTGGCCACCGTCCCCCGACACCTCCGCCTACACCGAGGCCCGCCGCCGCGGCGACGCGGCAACACTCGCCGACCTGGAACTGTCCGTCTGGGCCGCCCTCGGCCGCACCGCCCCCGGCGGAGCACTGATCGAAACGATGGTCCGGGAGAACGCGACCCGCCGCATCACCAGCGAGCACCACCTCGCCGGTGCCCCGGCCCGCGACGCCGAATCCCACCTCACCCGCATCACCGCCCCCACCCTGGTCGTCCACGGCGCCCACGACCACTCCGAGATCGCGGCCATCGCCCAACGCCTCACCACCGACATCCCCGGCGCCCACCACCACCTGCTCCCCGACGCCGACCACTACCTCCCCCTGCGCACCCCCCACCACCTCACCGCCCTCCTCCTCCCCCACCTGGCCTAACCACCCGTCACCTCCACCAACCCACCCCCCAGCACCCCCACCCACCCCGTACCTCCCTCTAGCCCCACCCACCCCGTACCTCCCTCTGGCGAGAGGGACACGCTGCGGGAGGGGGCGGCGCAGGGGGTGGCCCGGAGAGGGGCGTGACGGGTGATTTTCAGACTGCCACCGCACCCCACGCCCCACCCCACCGAATGGGCAGTCTGAAAATCATCCAGCCCCCGGAGCGGCCCCCCCCCGGGCCCCCCCCCCCCCCCCCCCCCCCCCCCCCCCCCCCCCCCCCCCCCCCGCCCCCGCGGCCGCGCGGGGGCGGGCGCC
>NZ_JBHVVI010000025.1:0-1551 GCF_042883685.1 Kitasatospora sp. NPDC058190 | reverse complement strand
TCCAGCCCCCGGAGCGGCCACCCCCGGAGCCGCCCCCGGCCACCCACCCTCCCGAAAGCCCCCCCAACACAAACACCCCGCTTGCCCCCCGCTAGCACCCTGCTTGCAATTGCAAGCGCCCTGCCGCACCCTGTCCACATGGCCTCACTCAACGTCGCCTCCCTGGGCGAGTACATCCGCGAGCAGCGCCGCAGCGCGCAGTACTCGCTGCGCCAACTGGCGGAGGCCGCCGGCGTGTCCAACCCGTACCTGAGCCAGATCGAGCGAGGGTTGCGCAAGCCGAGCGCGGAGATCCTGCAGCAGATCGCGAAGGCGCTGCGGATCTCGGCGGAGACGCTCTACGTCCAGGCCGGGATCCTGGAGGAGCGGCGGGGTGAGGGGCTGGAGCTGCGTGCCTCGATCCTGGCCGATCCGCTGATCAACGAGCAGCAGAAGCAAGCACTGCTCGCGGTCTACGACGCCTTCCTCAAGGAGAACGCCGCTTCGGCCTCCGGTCCCACGACCGACGGCGCAGCCATCCAGAACACCCACCGGGAGGACCGGTAACCATGCCGATCACTGACGACATCAAGAAGACCCTCACCGACCCGACCCCGCTGTACGCCCTGGCCGGCGCAGGGGACCTCGCCTACGAGAAGCTGCGCGAGGTGCCGGGCAAGGTCGAGGCGCTGGCGGCGGACCGCAGGACCGCACAGGAGAAGGCGACCGCCAAGCTGCACGAGGCGCAGGAGCTGCTGACCGGGGCGCCCGCCAAGGTCACCGGGGCCGTCACCACCCTCCCCGCCGACCTGAAGGCGCTGCAGGAGCGGGCCCAGGGCTTCGCCCTCCAGCAGGTGGCCCGCGCAGTCGAGCTGGCGGTGAAGGCCAAGGAGACGTACGACGAGCTGGCCGAGCGCGGCAAGGTCGTGGTCGACAAGGCCCGCCCGCAGGACGACACCATCGACGCCACCGACACCATCGACGCCACCGAGACCGCCGAACTGGTCGAGGCCGAACCGGTCGAGGACGGTGCTCCCGCCGCCGCGCCGAAGAAGTCCGCCAAGGCCCGGAAGGGCACTCCCGACAGCACGGAGTGATCGGGGCCCGCGGCCACGGGCACATCCGGTGACGGCCGGACGTTGACAGCATTGCGAGCGGTCGCCGTGCCAGGATGGGCGACGGCCGGGGCGTGGCAAGCCGAGAGACGTAGGAGATCGCGATGACCGGAGTGTTCCAGATCCTGGCCTTTTCCTACCTGAACCCGTTCTGGTGGATGGCCGTGGCCATCCTGGGCTACAAGCTCTTCGCGCTGCTCGACGCGGCCACCCGCCGGGAGGACGCCTACCGGGCGGCGGACAAGAAGACCAAGGGGTTCTGGCTGGCCATCCTCGGGATCAGCTTCGGATGGGACCTGCTGTTCGGGGCGAACTTCCTCGGCAGCATCGGCACCCTGGTCGGCTTGGTCGCCTCGATCGTCTACGTGGTGGACGTCCGCCCGGCGATCCGAGCGCTGACCGGCGGCAGCGGCCGTGGCGGCCGGAGCAACACCGGCCCGTACGGCCCCTGGTAGGC
>NZ_JBHVVI010000024.1:66852-81402 GCF_042883685.1 Kitasatospora sp. NPDC058190 | reverse complement strand
ATCGGCATGCCGGGCTCAACGACCGGCACCCCACCGGGGTACCGGTCGCATCACCAGTTCATCCGAACCAGTCATGTGCGAAGGACGGGGCTAGTTCAACACCGGCGCCAGCGCCCGCCGCAGGTCCTCCGATCCCCGGTACAGCACCCCGGTCATCCCCAACGCCACCGCCGCGTCCACGTTCTCCTGCCGGTCGTCCACGAACAGACACCGCTCCGGCGCGAACCCGACCGCCGCCGTACTCCCCTCCCCCGGCACCGCCGCCCGCTCCAATGCGGCCACCCCGGCCCCGTCGAAGAACCGGATCACACCGTCCACATCGCACAACACCGCATCAAACGCCCTGGTAGTCATCCCACCTCCCTACCACCGTGATCGCCACCCCCGACGAGCGGGGGCCTCGACCTCGGGCAGGACGGCCCCTTCGCCAACGGCGACCAGACGTGGGCACCCTCAGGGCGTCATCGATCGAACGACGGGCCGCTCACCACGACATCGAGGAGGGCCTGCGCGCGGTAGGCGTTCGACAGGTCGCTCAGGCCGACGCCGTCGGGCACCTCGACGCGGTCGCGGGCGGCCATCGCGGCCTCCCCGTTGTCAGATGTCAGATTCCTCGACGCCGTTGCACGCTCCTCGCGCACACGGAACGCGGCGACGCGTGACGGCGGTGACCAGCGATTCGTCGAATCCGGTGGGAGGAAGGCGCGTTCGGACCGCCTGCCGGGCGATGTCAGGTGTTGTCAGTTTCCGTCAGACGGTACCGAACACCCCTGGTGGTCGAGTCAGCTGTGTCTCGCCGCCGAGATCGACCGGACGGCACCTCAACACATCGACCGATTACGGGAGTCGACATGGTCAAGGGCATTCTCAAGAGGATCGGCCGCCGCGGCGCGACCGCGGCGGCCGTCGTGGCGGTGGCCGCCGGTGCGGTGGGCGTCTCGGCGGGCAGCGCGTCCGCCGATGGCTGGTACGCACTCCGCTACCACGCGAGCGGTCACGGTGTGGGCGTCTACGCGCAGCCGTACTCCTGGACGGCCAAGGTCGCCGGCGACGTGTACTCGTACTCGTGGTCGTCCGATGAGATCTACATCGAGTGCTGGACCAGGGGCGAGGACATCAACAGCCAGGGCAACGTCTGGTACCAAATAGGCGGCACGAACGGCAACTTCTTCGGAACGGCCTACGTCTACGGCGCGTACGCCGATGGCAACTGGTACTTCCACAACGGCCTGCGGGCGTGCTGACGGCCCGCTGACCGCATCCGCCCCGCCCGCTCGCCGGGCGGGGCGGCGCCGTGTCGGGGCCCGCCGTCAAGTCCCCGGCGTCGCCCCGCAGACGGCGGCTCAGCAGGACGGGCAAATGCGCCTCAATTGTTATTCACAAAATGGCCCCGGGGCCGGATCAACGACCCTCGTCCCGCCCCCGACCCGCGGCATGCCCACCGAGTCGACCGGCTACCGCAGCGACGACAGCCAGTGCGAGCACCGCGGTGTCCCGTAGCCGTGCGGCATCACCATCGGAACGCCGCACGGGACCGCCCTGTGAGCCATGCGGTTCACCCGGCTCGCCCACGGCGCCGGGCGTGGGTCCTCCGGCAGATCGGCGAGGGCCGCCGGCGTCGCCGAACGGCGAGGGCCGGGGCGCTTTGACGTTCACGCACCCCTGGCCTGCAGCCTTCCCTTGATCTCTTAGGGGGAATTCCGGAGACACGCCCGCGCGGCGAAGCTGCGGTGAGGCCGTCCGAGACTGCGGGAACGACTGCGGCCCAGGTCGGGATCATGCTCCCGACCTGGGCCGCAGCCTGCGTTTCAGCTGTTCACGGGGTGGGCGCGGACGGTTTCGAACCGCCGACATCTGCTTTGTAAGAGCAGCGCTCTACCACTGAGCTACGCGCCCCCGTTCGTGGCCCGACGGGCGCACGACGAGTGCCTAGGTTACCTGGTCCCGGGAGGTGGTGGTGGCGCGGGCGGTCGGTGGGGTGGCGGGGCAGGTGTACCGGCGGGCCCGGGGAGCGGAGGTGGGCACGGGACCGGGGTGCCCTCGTGAGGGTGGCATCGGGGAGAATGGGCGCGATCAGCGGGTAGTCGGAGCAGGGAGCGCGCAGTGGCGGTGGCCGGCGGGAGCGGGCGGCGGGGGCGGCGTCGGGTGGCGGGGGCCGTCGGGGATGCGCTGGTGCTGCCGGTAGTGCTGGCCGGGGCGTTGGGGGCGGTCGTGCTGGCGTCGGCCGGGAGTGGCGGCTGGTGGGGCCGGCGTGGCGGCGGGGAGGGTGTGCGGGCGGAGGCCAAGGAGGCCCGGGCCGCGGCGCAGGAGGCGTTCTACGAGCTGGACGAGACCCAGCGCGAGGTGAAGCTCGCGGTGGAGACCGTGCGCGCCGCCGAGGACGACGCGACGGCGCAGCGCGCGCTGGCCGAGCTGCCGGCGATCTCCGGCCGGGTCGAGCAGGTCACCGTGAACTACCTGGCCGCCCTGGACGCCCACGACCTCGACAGCGAGGCGCTGGACGCCGGTTCCGCCGCCCAGGCCCGGCGCCTGTTGGAGGACGTGAAGGGCCAGCTGGGCTCGGCCCGCGCCGAGCTGAACGACTTCCTGCGCCGCCTGCAGCCGACCCTCCAGCATGCCGAGCAGCAGCTGATGCGGGTCGCCCCGGCCGTCGAGCAGGCCAAGCGCGCGCTGCTGCAGGCCACCACCACGCTGGACGAGGTGCGCGGCGCCGGCCTGCGGGCGGACGAGCCGGCGGCCCGGCTGGCCGAGTTGGCCCCGGAGCTGGGACGGCTGAACGAGGGCCCGGCCCGGCACGGCGTGGCCGCCACGCTGGGCCGGGCCGACGAGGTGCGCCGGCGCGCCGAGGCGATCACCGCGGATGCCGCGCAGCTGCCGGAGCGGGCCCGGGAGCTCGACCGGCGGGTGTCGAGCCTGCGGACCCGGATCCAGGCGCTGGAGACCAAGGCCGCGACGGTGGAGCCCGCGCTGAGCGAGTTGCGCCGCCGGTTCAGCACGGCCTGCTGGCAGGACCTCCAGCGGGTGCCCGAGCAGGTCGCGGAGACCGGCCGCGCCGCCGAGCGCAAGCTCGCCGAGGCCGCCCGGGCCCGGGACGAACAGCGGTGGGCGGACGCCACGGCCGCGATCGGGACGGTCCGCGCGCTACTGGAGACCGCGGACGGCTCGGTGCTCGCCGTGAACGAGCGGCTGCGCCAGTTGAACGAGGTGCAGCACGACCCCAACCGGGAGATCGAGCGGGCCCGTTTCGCCGTCCGGGACGCGCAGCGCCTGGCGATGGCGGGCCGCAGCGCGCCGGACCCGCGGCACGCGGCCCCGCTGGACCAGGCGGTGGCCCGGCTGGACCGGGCGGTGGCGACCCTCCAGGCGGCCGGCCGGCACCCGGACTACTGGCACTTCCTGACCGAGCTGGCGGCGGTCCGGGAGACGGCGGCGCAGGTGATCGGCATGATCCGCGGCGATCTCGGCCATCGATAGCACCGACAGCACCGATAACCAGCCCATCGACCACTCACCGGTCCACCGACCACACCGCCCATCGGTACCCTGCCGTTATGCCATGCTACGACTTCCGCTGCCGCTCCTGCGGCGCCACCTTCGAGCTCAGCCGCCCGATGGCGCAGGCCAACGACCCCGCCGTCTGCCCTGAGGGCCACCAGGACACGGTGAAGCTGCTGTCCACCGTCGCCGTGACCGGCGCCGCCGGCGCCGCCCCGCAACCGGCCTCCGGGGGCGGCTGCTGCGGCGGCGGCTGCTGCGGTTAGTCCGTGAGCGGCCGGACGGTGGCGGCCAGGAACCGGCGGACGATCTCCTCCCCCGCCGCCACCCCCACCTCCGACAGGGCGGTGACGCCGGGGGCCGTCCAGCCGCTGTCGGCCAGTTCGCCGTGCCCGGGCCGCCAGGCGGCGTCGGCGGCGAGCAGCAGGTCGGCGTCCAGCAGCGAGTCCCCGGCCGCGAGCACGGTGCCCGCCCCGCCGCGCCGGACGACCTCGGCGAGCGCGGCGCTCTTGCCGAGCGGCTCCGGCACGGCGTACACCTTCCGTCCCTGCAGCGAGACCCGCCAGCCGCGTTCGGCGCACCAGCCGGCCAGCTCGGCCAGCCAGCCGTCCGGGAGCCGGTCGCGCTCGATCACCAGGTAGGCGAACGACTCGTCGGCGACGCGCCGTTTGCGCGTCCACTCCGGGTCGGCGCACAGCGCGAGCCGCCGGACCACCTCCTCCAGCGGCGCCGAGCCGACCGCGATCCGGGCGGTGATCTCGCGGCGCCAGTCCTGGTCCGGCTCGCCGTCCACCAGCAGTTGTCCGCCGTTCGCGCAGATCGCGTAAGTCGGCGTCGGGCCGGGCAGGTTGACCCGCCGGTACTGCTCGACGGTCCTCGTCGTCGCGGGGACGAACGCGGCCTCGCGCCCCAGCTCGACCAACAGGGAAGCCGCCCGCTCGGTCAGGAAGGACAGCGGCCGCCCGTCCAGCACCTCGACGCAGAGCAGCCGTGGCGCCAGCCGGTCGGGGACGTCCAGGGCCAGGGCCCGCTCGGAGTAGATGAGCGTACGGTCCAGGTCGCTGGCGACCAGCACATCAGCTGTAGCCGCACCGCCCATCAGGACTCCTTCCCCGTCACAGCCCGACCCGTCACAGCCTGACCCGTCACAGCCCGACCCGTCACAGCCCGACCGCTCGCCCCGGTCGCGCCCCGACTGTAGCGGGGGTGGATCAGGCCGACACAGGTGTACGGCAGTCCGTCCACCTCCTCGACCACGACGCCGCGTTGGGCCGCGAGCAGCCGCACGTGGTCGAGGTCGGCACCGGCGCCGCGCCGGGCCAGCACCCGCCAGGGCACCCGGCGCAGCAGCACCCGGGTGGTCTCGCCGACGCCGGGCTTCACCAGGTTGACGTCGTCGATCCCGTACTCGGCGCTGATCCGTTCCACGGCGGCCCAGCCGGCCCAGTCGGGCGTACGGTCCGGGTCTGCGGCCAGCCGCTCGGCCTCCCCGACGGCGGCGGCGGAAACCGAGGCGAAGCATCCGGCCACGGTGTCCAGGAAGGCGGCCGAGACATCGCCTCCGGCCAGCTCGGCGTAGTGCTTGGCCCCGTGGAAGTCCTCCGGCCCGATCAGCCCGGCCCGCAGCACGGTGCGCGAAACCAGCCCGGACACCGTGGAGTTGAGGCAGGCGGACGGGATCAGGAAGTCGTCCCGGGTGCCGTACGTCCGGACGCAGCGGCCCGGGTCGGCGAGCACCGCGAGGTCGGGGTCGAAGCCGGTGCCGGCCAGCGCGTCGGCGAGTTCGCGGGTGATCGCGCCCTTGCCGGTCCAGCCGTCCACGAAGACCACGTCCGCCGCCCGGTGGTGGGCGGCGAGGTAGCGCAGGGCGACCGGGTCGATGCCCCGGCCGCGGACGATCGACACCGCGTAGTGCGGGACGTCGAGGCCGTGGGCGAAGGCCAGCCAGCGGCGGATCAGGATGCCGACCGGCGTCCCGGCCCGGGCCAGCGAGGCGAGCACCAGTCCGGGCCCGCGCTCGCGCAGCAGCGTCTCGGCGACGGTGCCGACGGCGAGCGCGATCCGGTCGGCGGAGCCGCGCAGCGCCTGGTGGAACAGCTCCTGGTACTCGGGGCTGGGCCGGTACTCGACCGGCAGCGACTCGGCATAGTGGGCGCCGCCGTTCTGGACGGCCTCCTCGCGCTCCTCGGTGGGGGCTTCGAGCGGGACGCCGGAGAGGTCCTTGAGCAGCCAGGCCACCTCCTCGGGGCGGTACGAGGAGAACTCCGGCCCGTACAGCGGGGTGGGGAGCGCCGGCCGGTGCGAGGGCAGCACCGCGAGCACCACCCGGTCGGTGACCTGCCGCAGTTGGCGCAGCAGCGCGCGCTCGCCCTGGTGCAGGGCCGGGGTGTCGGCGACGTCGTCCACCACCAGCACCACGGCGTCGAAGCGGCGGGCCCGGTCCGTGCCGGGGGCGACGTTGTAGACGTAGCGTTCGCGCGAGGCCTCGTCCCGCGGGTCGTCGTGGGCGGGGAAGGCCAGCCGGGTGCGGATGGCGTAGCCGGGGTCGTCGACGGCGAGGACGGGCGAGCGGGTGGTGGTGGAGTAGCGGACGCGGTCACCGCCGAGCCGCTGGGCGAGCGTCTCGGCCAGCCGCAGCGGGGCGTACATCAGCTCCTCGAAGCCGAGCACCAGCACCCGCTCCGCCGTGGCGGGCACGGCCTGCGCCAACTGCCCGGCCAGCGAGGGCAGTACGGCGTCGAGCCGCTCGCGGTCGCGGGCGGTGAAGCCGTGCCGGCCGCCGTCCGGGAGCCCGGCGGGCCAGTCCAGTCGGACCCGGACCAGCGGGGCGGGGGCGACCGCCGCGGGCACGACGGCCGGGGGCACCGAAGCGATCAGCTTCTCGGCCCGCTCGACGATGTCCCCGGGCAGGTCGACGCCGCCGCTCGCGGTGGCCACCACGTCCAGCCGGACGCCGAGTCCGGCGGCGGCCCCGGCGAGCCGGGCCCGGTCGTCGGCCGAGCGCAGGTCGACCAGGGCGACGACGACGTAGTGGCCGCGCGGGTGGCGGGCGTGCAGTTCGCGGATGGTGTTGAGGACCGTCCGGCCGGTCGAGATCTCGTCGTCCACCAGCACCAACGGGCCGTCCCCGGCGAGAAGTCCGGGGTCGCTGGGGAGCAGCAGGTGGGCGGTGGCGTGCGAGTGCTCCTCCTCGAAGCCGCCGAGCGGGACGACCCCGGGGACGGGCCGGCGGGTGGAGTGCAGGTACGGGGCGTCGAGGCCGTCGGCGACGCTGTGGCCGAGGCCGGTGGCGGTCTCCGCGTAGCCGAGCACGACGGCCCGCGCGGCCGCCTCGGCGCCGAGCAGGTCCGCTACCCGACGGCCGAGTTCGAGCCCGGCGCCGTGCACCACGGCGGGCCGCTGGGGGACGTGCTTGCCGAGCACGCTGGAGACCAGCAGGTGGGCGCGCCGGGGGTTGCCGGACCGCAGGGCCAGACCGACGAGTTCGGGCAGGCGCTCCGATCCGCTCAGCACTATCCCGGCCCGGTCGGCGACCCAGCGCCCGGTCCACGTCTGTTCTGCTGTGGTCACTGCTGGTCCCGCCTTCGATGGTGCTTGTCGGATCATGTACTCAGGTAGCGGTCAGTCGCACAGGCAGGCGGTCAGCCGCACGGACAGTCGGTCAGCCGCACGGACAGTCGGCCAAACGCGCGGACAGTCGGTCAGCCGCACAGACAGGCGGACAGCAGCTCCGCGAAGCTCACGTCCTCCCGGGCCACGCCGAACACCTCCGCCCGCAGCAGCACCCGCTCCGCCCAGGCGCGGTGCGGCCGGGCCTCGTTCATCTTGTTGGTGTACGCCGAGCGCAGTACCCCGCCGCCGCCCTGTTCCTGGCGAAGGATGTCGCGGGCGTCGCAGTACTCCTCGTGCGTGACCACGGAGAGCGCGTGCACCGCGGGAACGTGGCTGGGGTGGATGCAGGTCTTGCCCAGCAGGCCGTTGGCCCGGTCGAGTTCGACCTCGCGGATCAGCCCGTCCAGGTCGTGCTCGATGATCCGGCGACGGACCTCCTCCCCGGAGGCCAGGGCCGTCCCGCCGGAGGCGGTGAACGGGGTGCGGCGCAGCTGCGGCTTGAACATCCGCTCCTGCACCGGGAAGTACTCCCAGACCGGCCCGGTCACGGTGTACCCGGTGCCGTCCGCCCGGCCGAGCACGTTGACCACGTCCCCGATCACCGAGGCGACCAGCGCCACGTCGTACGCGGTGAGGTCGGGCGAGCGGCGCAGCCCGTACGCGGAGCACAGGTCGGTGACGCCGAGCCGGACGGCGAGCACCCGCTCGCGGTGCCCGGCGAGCAGCTCGGCGATGCCGTGGAGCTGTTCCCGCCTGGTCTCCAGATGGGCGAGTTCGGGCGACTCCAGGACGGGCATGGCGAACAGCCGCCGCCCGGTCGCGGCCTCGGCGGCGGCGAGCGCGGCCAGGTAGGCGCCGCCGCCCGCGGGGGTGAACTTGGGCAGCACGAAGCCGCTGAGCAGCGAGACGGCCGGGCCGAGCCGCTCGGCCAGGTCGGCGATCTGGGAGGCCGCGCGAACCCTGATGAAGAGGAGCGGGTGATCCTGTGTGCTGTCGGTGAAATCCTGAACCAGGTCAGCCAACTGCTCGACCAGGTTCCGCTCCCCCGCGTCCACCTCGTGGTCGGCGATCGCGTCCTCCAGGCACAGCACCATCGAAACCACGCCCCGAGCCGCCTGTTTGCGGATGTCAGCGGCCAGTGCGGGCCTGGTGGCGGGACTGTAGAGGGTGCCGCCGAGGGCGGTGGCGAGCACCGCGGGCTCGCTCTGCCCGGTGAACGTCCGCGGCTGCTCCAGGAACAGTCGGGCGCGGACGTCGTCGGCGAGGTGGCCGAAATGGCGCAAGGTGCTCTCCTCGGGGGTGGACGGCCTCCGGCCAGCGGTTCTACCTGGACGTTTCACCTGGAGGCACCACCGGCGGACTCCCCTCCGCCGGGCCCCCGGGGGCCTTTCGAACGCCCATCGTACGGACGGTTTCCGGCCGTTCCCGGTTCCTGGGCACTGAACTCCCGGAACATCCCGAGGCGTCCGGATCCGCACGGACTCTCACGGGACGACCGCTCGACGGTCCTGACGCGCAGACGGCGAAGAGGGCGGCAAACCTCGACCCGGCGCAAGTCTTGGCAAAGTCCACCCCAGCCGCCGCGGTCCCGGTCACGTTGTCCGAAGCGGTGGCGAACAGGCAGGATGGTCCGCTATGACGCACGTGATGGCCAAGGGCGCCAACATCGCACTGCCGGCGGCGGCGGTCCGCGCCGTGCTGCGCTGGAGCGCCACGCCCGGTGCGCCGGACGTGGACGCGTCCGCGCTGCTGCTCGGCGCCAACGGCAGGGTCCGTTCGGACGCCGACTTCGTCTTCTACAACCAGCCGCGCCACCCCTCCGGACTCGTGCGCCACCTGCCCAAGCAGCACACCTCCGGCGGCGCCGAGATCATCGACACGGTCGAGGTCGAGCTGGCCAAGCTGCCCGCCGACGTGGACCGGGTGGTGCTGGCCGGCTCCTCCGAGGGCGGGCCGTTCCGGGCCGTCCCGGGGCTGCGGCTGCTGCTGTTCGACGCCACGACCGGTGAAGGCGCGACCCCGATCGCCGAGTTCGCGATCGTCGACGCCGAGAACGTCTCCGCACTGGTCGCGGGCGAGCTCTACCGGCGCAGCGGGACCTGGAAGTTCCGGGCGATCGGCCAGGGCTACACCTCCGGGCTGATCGGCCTGGCCACCGACTTCGGCATCACCGTGGACGACGAGGCGCAGGCCCCCGCGTCCGGGCCGACGCCGTCCCCGGCGCCCGCGTCCACCGCCGGCCCCACCAGCGCGGTCGACCCGCGCGCCACCCCGCTGCCGGAGCAACGCCCGGCGGCGCGGCCCGAGCCGGGCACCTTCACCCTGTCCCCGGCCGTCCCGACGTCCCAGCCCCCGGCACAGCCGCAGCACCCGGCGGCCCAGCCGCAGCACGCCCCGGCACCGGCCGCGAGCGGTGCGGCGACCCCGCCGCCCGCCGCACCGCCGACCCCGCCGCCGCCCACGGCCCCGCCGACCATGACTCCCCCGCCGGCGGCCCCGCCCACCGCGCCCCCGAACGTCCCGCCGGCCCCGCCCGCGCCGCCGACCCAGCCGGGCACCGGCTACGGCTACCCCCAGCCGCAGCCCGGCACCGGGTACGGCTACCCGCAGCAGCAGCCCGCGACCGGCTACGGCTACCCGCAGCCCAACCAGCCGTACCCGCCCGCGCCGCCGGCCCCACAGCCGGGCACCGGCTACGGCTACCCCCAGCCCAACCCGCCGCACCAGCCCGTCCCGCCGCACCCGGGCACCGGCTACCCGCCGCACCAGCCCGGCACCGGCCAGCAGCCGCCCGTCCCGCCGCAGGCCCCGGCGCAGGCCCCCGCCGGCGAGGAGTTCGCCCTCCCGCCGCAGGGCCCGCAGTTCCAGCCCCGCTAGCCGGCACTCGCCGCGGGGCCCGCAGTCCAGGCCCCGCCGGCCAGCAGACCCCCCGACGGCGGGGCCGCCGAGAACGGCCCCGCCGCGAGGCTCAGTCCCCCGGCTGGTTCTTGTACCCCCGCTGCCACTGCATCCCGAACCCGTACAGCCGGTCGATGTCCGCCTGGAACCCGTTGACGTACCGCACCTCGCGGCGCACCGTCAGCTGGTTGTCCCCCGCGTTCTCGATCAGCACCACCGCGCAGGAGCGCGCCGCCCGGGCCCGCTCGTCCAGCTTGATCTCGATCCGCGGCCCGGTCTGCGGCACGATCGTTATCACCGCGTGGGTCTGCTCGAAGGCCGGGGTCCCGTCATAGATGTAGACGAAGATCAGCAGCCGCTTGAACTTGTCCTTCTTCTCCAGGTTGACGTACATCGTCTCGCCGGACGGCGCCCCGTACTGGTCGTCGCCGCTGAGCTTGATGTACGGCGGCTCCCGCAGGTCGCCGAAGAACCCGCCGAGCGGCTGCACCACGCCCCGGCTGCCGTCCGAGAGTTCGTACATGCAGGCCAGGTCGAGGTCGACGTTCAGCTGCTCGTTGCTCCCCGGCGAGTCCGGCTCCAGCGGGCTGAGGATCCGCGGGCTGAAGAAGCGCTTGACGGTCTCCCGGGTGCTCGGCCGGACGGCGCCCGAGCGCATGGTCCAGTGCAGGTTGACGTAGAGGTAGCCGGTGGTGGCGGCCGAGCCGGTGATCGCGTGCTGCGGCGCCGACTTGGTGAGTGTGACCTTGTGCAGCGCGCCCGGGTTGTCGAAGGTGTAGTTCTTGTCCCCGCGCAGGTACTCCCAGATCGAGACCATCCCGTCCTCTCCCCCTTCCTCCGTCCGGCGATCTGACGATCCACCGGTCGACGATCCGCCGGTCGACCATCCGCCGGTCCATGATCGGGCATCAGTCCGGCCGGCGGATACCAGAACCTCCCATTTCCCTACCCCGCAGGGCGGTTCGCGCCCATCCTCGACGCGAACCGGTGGGTCGATTGGCCCGTGGAAGCCGCCCTCCCGTAACATTCCGCCCCTTCGGACGCGATATCGTCTAGCCGCACAGGTGTCCCGCCCGCCCCCGCGCGGGCGGCTGGGGACGCCGTGCGGAGACGAACCAAGCGTCAGGCAGAGCCCGCACGGCGGGACCTGACCACCTGTGTCGCCCTGTGAACCTGTCCCCTGCGGAAACCCGAGGCCCGACCCGCAATGAACCTGACCTCCATACAGTTGGTCTGGACCGTCGTCGGCGGCGTAGCCCTGCTGTTCGTCGCCGTCCTGCTGGCGACGCTGCGCTTCAAGAGCACGAAGAAGGACGAGGCGGCCGACTCCTGGGAGCGCAGCGAGGAGCGCCGCCGCCGCAAGGAGATGATCTACGGCATCGCCTCCTACACCCTGCTGTTCGTCTGTGCCGGTGTCGCGGCCGCGCTGTCCTTCCACGGCCTGGTCGGCTTCGGCATCGAGAACCTCGGCCTGTCCGGCGGCTGGGAGTACCTCGTCCCGTTCGGCCTGGACGGCGCCGCGATGTTCTGCTCGGTGCTCGCCGTGCGCGAGGCCAGCCACGGTGACGCCGCACTCGGCTCCCGCCTGCTGGTCTGGGTGTTCGCGATCGCCTCGGCCTGGTTCAACTGGGTGCACGCCCCGCGCGGCCTGGGCCACGCCGGCGCCCCGCAGTTCTTCTCCGGCATGTCGATCTCGGCGGCGATCCTGTTCGACCGCGCCCTCAAGCAGACCCGCAAGGCCGCGCTGCGCGAGCAGGGCCTCGTCCCGCGCCCGCTGCCGCAGATCCGCATCGTCCGCTGGCTGCGCGCCCCGCGCGAGACCTACGCCGCCTGGTCGCTGATGCTGCTGGAGAACGTCCGCAGCCTGGACGAGGCGGTCGAGGAGGTGCGCGAGGAGCGCCAGGCGAAGCTGGACGCCAAGGTCCGCGCCCGCACCGCCGACCGCCGCGAGCGCGCCGAGCTGAAGGCCCTCTCCCGCCAGGGCGGCATGCTCGCCCGGGCCCGCGGCGGGCGTCAGGTGCCCGCGCTCACGGCGGCCGGAGACGGCCCGAGCGCTACGGAGCCTGCCCTAGCCGCCAGGGACGACAGCGCCACCTCCGCCCCGAAGACCTCCACCGACCGGTTCACCGGCGACTCGCTCGAACCGGCCGCCCTGGACGCCGGCCGCCGCCCCCGGGCCGTGGGCTCCTCCTACTCCTCCTCGTCCTACTCGTCCTCGACGTACTCCTCGTCGGACTACTCCTCGTCGGACTACTCCTCGTCGGCGTACTCCTCGTCGACCGGCGACTCCGCCTCGACCCGTCGCAGCTCGACCGTCGACCTGACGGCCGACGACGACACGCTGTCGATGCCGAAGCTGGACTCGCTGGAGCGCAAGCTGCGCGCGATCGAGCAGCAGCTGGGCTGACGGACCCCGCACCACGGGAACAACAACGCGAACGGCCGCCCCCGGAACCCGGAGGCGGCCGTCGTGCTTGCCCGGCGGGCTACTTGCTGCCGACCAGTTCCTTCTCCTCCGCCGCACCCTCACGCCGGTTGCGCAGGATGGACGACCCGAGCGCCAGCCCGATGAAGGCGACGCCGATCAGGCCGGTGACGATCTCCGGGATGTGGTACTTGATCCCGACCAGCAGGATCACCGCCAGCGCGCCGATCGCGTAGTGGGCACCGTGCTCCAGGTAGACGTAGTCGTCCAGGGTGCCCTTGCGGACCAGGAAGACGGTCAGCGAGCGGATGTACATCGCGCCGATGCCGAGGCCCAGGGTGATCTGGAAGATGTCGCTGGAGATGGCGAACGCGCCGACCACGCCGTCGAAGGAGAACGACGCGTCCAGCACCTCCAGGTAGAGGAACAGGAAGAACGCGGCCTTGCCGGCCACCTGGACGATCGACTTGCCGGCCTTCTCGGCCTCCTCCTCGCGCTCGGCCTCCTCCTCCAGCCCCGATTCGAAGATCGAGGAGAGGCCGCCGACCGCCAGGTAGGTGATCAGGCCGAGCACACCGGCCAGCAGAACGGTTTCAGCGTGCTCCGCGGCGAAGAAGCGGGAGGCCAGCACCAGCGCGACCAGGGCGACGACGCTGGACAGGGCGTCCAGCTTGCCGACCTTCTCCAGCGGACGCTCCAGCCAGCTCAGCCAGTTGTGCTCCTTCTCCTCGAACACGAAGTCGAGGAAGATCATCAGCAGGAAGACGCCACCGAAGGCCGCGATGGCCGGGTTGGCCGCCTCCAGGTACTGGCCGTAGGTGAGGCCGTCGTGGGTCTTGTCGGAGTGCAGCGCAAGGTCGATCACCGTCGCCGGGTTGAGCTTCGCGGTCAGGCCGACGACCAGCAGCGGGAAGACCAGCCGCATGCCGAAGACGGCGATCAGCACACCGACCGTCAGGAAGATCTTCTGCCAGTACGGGTTCATCCGCTTCAACACCGTGGCGTTGACCACCGCGTTGTCGAAGGAGAGGGAGATCTCCAGGATGGAGAGGATCAGCACGATGCCGAAGCCTTGGGCTCCCCAGAGCAGTCCGGCCGCGATCAGGCCGATGGCGGTGATCGCGAACGACCAGCCGAATGTGCGGAGGAACACGGGAGTTGGCTACCTTTCGGGATTCTGGCCGTGCCGGGGTCGGCCTCGTCCCGAGACGCCTGACCGGGCCGGGGCCCGGTCAGGTCACCCCCGCACTGCCCTCTGTTCTCATGATCGTTGGTCGGGTGCGATAAGTCCGATTTATTCCCTCACTGTACGTTGACGCCGAAGTCGAGCGCGATTCCGCGCAGGCCGGAGGCGTAGCCCTGGCCCACCGCGCGGAACTTCCACTCACCCGCGTACCGGTACAGCTCGCCGAAGATCATCGCGGTCTCGCTGGACGCGTCCTCGGACAGGTCGTAACGCGCGATCTCCTGGCCGTCGAGGGAGTTGACGACCCGGATGTAGGCGTTGCGGACCTGGCCGAAGTTCTGCAGCCGGGCCTCGGCCTCGTAGATCGAGACCGCGAAGACCACCTTGTCCGCCTGTGCCGGAACCAGCTCCAGGTTGACCAGGATCAGCTCGTCGTCACCCGTGTCGTCGCCGCCCACGAGGTTGTCGCCCTGGTGCTCCACCGAGCCCTCGGGGCTCTTGAGGTTGTTGTAGAAGACGAAGTACTCGTCACCGAGCACTCGCCCGCCACCGCAGATCAGGGCGCTCGCGTCGAGGTCGAACGGCGCGCCCGTGGTCGAACGGGCGGACCAGCCGAGGCCGATCTGGACCTGCGTCAGGTTCGGTGCAGCCTTGGTGAGCGAGACGTTCCCGCCCTTGGCGAGCGTGACCACCATGGTGTTCTTCCTCCCTTGCTTCTCCCGGGGCGCGCCTTACAGGTGTAGTCCCCCGCGGCCCCGGCCGGCCCGCTTTGGCCGGCTGAACTTCCTGAACTCACATCCTCGCAGCGCACCGGGCCCGGACGAAGCCGGGGCGGGACCACGCCCGACAGAGGACGGGGGGGCCCCCGCGGTGGCGGGGGCCGGCGCGGGCGCCCCCGGGGCAGACGCAGGTGCGGCCCCAAGACGGGGGCGGG